>CAUBKG010000019.1 GCA_958436475.1 uncultured Clostridia bacterium | reverse complement strand
CTGCGTCGCCGGTTCTGTCGTCGGTTCCGTTACCGGCTCCGTCGGGTCTACGGGCACATCCGGCTCCTCATACCCCGGCTGGACCGGGAACTGCGGGTCGGAAGAATCGATATTGAGCACATAGATTTCATCGATGGCCCAATAGTTTTCCTTGCGGCCGACCGAATCGAATTTAATATATCTCGCATTCTGGTCGCCGACCTTGATGAGGCCCTGCAGGTCTGAGCCGGAGGCAACCTGCCGCCAATTGCTTCCATCGTTGGAAACGGAAATTTTATACTGCGCCGCACCATCCGCAGGCCACTGCCCGAGATCGACAAGCACGGCGTTGAAGCTTTTCTGCGCGCCGAGGTCCAGCGTATACCACTGGTCGGAATTGCGCTGCCAGCCGGAGGTCCAGCGGGTGGCGGGATTGGTATCGAACGCCTGGCTGGGATTGCAGCCGTCCGCATTATACGAAGCGGTTGCCGACCATCCGCTGCGGCTGAGGATCGCCGAGCTGCTGCTCGAGATGTTTTTGCTGAAGCCGAGGTTATCCCTCGTTGTGATATTGGCGCCGCTGGGCTCGAGGATCGAAGCGGTGACGCTGGTAGAGCCAGCACTGCCAACGGAGAAGTTATTTGTTGTGCGGCCGACCACCTGGTTCATATTGAGCGTTCCGCCGTTTCTCGTGAGGAAGTCTGAAACGCCCATATTATCGATCGCCGCGTTATTCAAATTGAAGGTTCCGGTACCGCTGCCCATCTGGAAGCCGTGGTTGGGGCTGCCCCAGAAATCGGAACCGATGAGGTTGGCGGTAAAATTGCTGTTCGGCTGTGCGACGATATATGCCGACCAATCGTATCCATCATAGCCGCCGAGGCCGACGAACTGGGTGTTGACAAAATCGTATTTGCCGGTCAGCCCGCTGCCGAATTCGATGGATATCCGCGCGCCGTCGATCCCCATGCCAACGGAGGTGAGGTTCTGCGGGCCGCCGTTTCCGTCGCTCTGGATCACAACGCCCTTGCGGGAGCCGTAATGGAAATCGTTATAAAGGATCTGGTTTTTGCAGTCTCCCACGATGAGAAAATCCAGGTTCTCGTTCGAATATCGATACAGCGCGGGGTTGGCCGGGCTGCCCGACGTGGTTTCCGACGGGCTGTTCGGCCAGCTGCCGAATTTGGATTCGGAGCCGCAGGCATAAACGATAACGTTTACCTGGCTGTTGCTGACGACGCCGTTTTCGCTGCCTCCGCCGATGCGGATGCCGCGGTCGAACACGTGGCCGGTAACATAATCCACATAATGGTTATCGCACCGGTTGGTGAAAAGGTCGATTCCCTGATAGCAGGCGCGCAGGCCGACGTTTACGATATACACGTTTTCCCCGGCGCCCTGGATGGCATACGGATACTTTTTCGGGCTGATGGCGGTGTCGAACTCATTGGTCACCTGGTCGGGATAGTTGATGGTGACGCCCCGCACGCCGCTGTTTGCCCGGAGGGTGATGAAGCCCTGGCCGCTCTCCCTTCCCTCGCCGGTCTTTACTTCGAGCACCGAGCCCGAGCCGTGAGGAACGGTGGAAACGTCTGTTGCGCCCTTGAGCTCAACGCCTGAGGGAATGGTGAGCGGATTGCTCACATAATAATGGCCCGCCGGCAGGTAAACCACGCCGCCGCCGTTGTTGCCGGCCTGCGTAAGCTTATTCTGGATATCGTTTCCGTCGCCCTTGTTCACAACGAAAAGGTCCTGCTTCGCCGCCTTCACGGCTTTCGGCTCCAGCTTTGCAACCGTCGGCGCTTTGGGAATATTCACGGGGGCGTCGTTCCTCGTATAGCTGTAAAGCGATTTGCTTTCAACCTTGAGGGGCTGGTTCTTGGCGCGGTTGCCCGAAAGCGTGCCCGTGCCAGCCGAGCCGAAGAACACCTGCGGCGAAGGATTGTTGAAATCGCAATCGCTTGCCAGCAGGGTGCCGCCCTTGATGTAAACATTGCCGCGCTCAATGGTGGTGCTCGTGAGCATCAGCTTGGAGGTTGTTTTTTCATCGGTTTTGATGGCGAACTGCGATGCGTCCAGAGAAGAATCGATGATCTGGACCGGGCCGGCCGAGGTGCTCCGGAGATTCACGCCGACCTCGCAGTTCTGGGTGGTGACGTCGGTAAACATGATGCCGACGCCGTTGGAATTATCGATAGCGATACCGTTTTTACAGTTTTTGAAGGTGAAGCCATAGTTATGGCCGTTGGGGTCAAAGCCTTCCGCGCTGACGGATTTCGTGCCGCGGAAGCCCTCGTAATACCCTTCTACGGTGAGGTAGCAGGTATAGGACCAGTCGTTGCGGCGCATGACCACGCCGGTGGAGTTGTTGTACATATAATTGCGGATGGACTGCTCCGCCTGCGTTCCCTTGGCCGGAGCGCCCGCGAGGCCGCTTCCGATCCAATAATCGGGCGAGAGGTCTACCCACTCGATCCGGCCTACGTCTGCAATATTATCGACCTCGACGGCCGTTTTCAGGGTGGTGCCGTAAAGGCCGTTTACAATCGGGGACGCGCCGCCGTTCGTATAGGAGAAAAGAACGCCGATATAGGCGTTGACGAGGGTAACATCCTTCACATTATTGAATTCGTTGCCCCAGAAGCCGTCCGGCCCCATTTTGATGGCGGGGGAATAGGAAACCGGATTCACCGGGTCCTGCTCGGGGTACCAGATGGCAACGTTGTAAACCGCGCATTCCTGCTCCATGGTGATGAAGCCGAGCGTGGAATATTCGTTTCCGCCGCGGCCGGCATACGCCATGAGGATGGTGCCGCCGATGGGCTGTCCCTTTTCGGGCTTCTGCCAGTCGCCCCGGATGGTAACGCCCTTTCTGAGGGTGATGTTTCCGGTGATCTTGTATTTGCCGCTGGGCAGATAGACCGTGCCGCCGCCGAGATTCCCCAGCTTGTTGATGATGCTTTGCAGCACATCGGTATTGTCTCTGCTTCCGGTGTTGTCGCCGCCCCAGTCCAGAATGTTGTATTCATAGACGAAGCTTCCGACGGTAAAATCGGCATCGGCCTTGATCCGGTAATTGGGATCGCCGATGGCTGCGGCTCCGACCGTTATCGCGCTGCCGGCGAAAACGCTCAGAATGAGCATAGCCGCAAGCAGCAGAGATAACGATCTTCGGCATAACTTTCTCATAGTTTCTCCTCCATATCAGTAATATTGAAAAAAATAAAAAGCGGTATTATCCGGCCCGGCGTGCCGTTGCCCCGCACGCCGCCTGCAAAAAGGATAAGCGCGGCGCCCCGCCGCCCATGCTTTCACGCCCTTTCCCATTTGATTCCCTTCTCAATGACCGCCCAGGTTAACATAGTAATTGTATCAAAACAGCGGAAAGAAAACCATTGCCAATGGCTCCAAGAAATATGGTTATTATTCGTTCATATTTACTATTTTGTTTATACTTTTTATGCACCTTGCACATTGCTTCTGCTTTCTTTTTTGATAACGCGAAAAGGAGCGTTCCCGTAGCGGAACGCTCCTTCTCGATCGAACGGTGTGATTGTGTTGATTTATTCGGTGCGCAGGGCGACCACCGGGTCTTTCTTTGCTGCGAGCTTCGCGGGGATGAGGCCGGCGATCAGGGTGAGGCCCATGCTGATGGCCACGAGAATGATCCCGCCGGCCACGGGCAGGGACGCAACGCCCGCAATACCGGAAAGTGCCTGGATAATGGCGTTGATGGGAAGGGTGAGCAGCAGGGTGACGCCGATGCCGATCGCCCCCGCCGCAAAGCCCACAATGAGCGTTTCGGCGTTGAACACGCGGGAAATATCCTTTTTCGAGGCGCCGATGCTGCGCAGGATGCCGATTTCCTTGGTGCGCTCCAGCACGGAAATATAGGTGATGATGCCGATCATGATGGACGACACCACGAGGGAAATGGCCACAAAGGCGATGAGTACATAGCTGATAGCGTTGATGATGGTGGTAACGGAAGACATCATCAGACCGATGTAATCCGTGTACACGATTTTTTCTTCCTCGGATACCGTGCGGTTGTATTCATCGATGAAATCCGTGATCTTTTCCTTGGCTTCGAAGTCCTTGCAGTAAATTTCAATCGTATCGGGATCGCCCTCGTTTGCCACGCCGAGGGTCTGGAGGTTATCCTCATACGTGGTGAGGGGCGTCGTCATGGTAACGTAGGATTTGATGGCGTTCTGGAGCTCTTCTCCCGAAAGCCCCATGAACAGCCCCTGATAGCGCGGGTCCACCTTGGTGATATCGAAGGTTTCGATCTCCCTTTGGATATCCTCGTCGGTTTTGAAATGGTAGCCGGTGAAAATATCCGTTTCCTTATCCGCCTGCTGTGCCTTTACGATCCCGCTTTCATTGCTGCGGTCCATGATATACCGGCTGAGCGAGGGCAGGTAGCCCACCATGCCGCCCATATAATGCGAAACGGAGGAGGCTTCTTCCGTAAATTTCGCCACGCCCACGATCTTAATCTCCAGTGCGTTTTCGAGCGCCTTTTTCATATACTCCGCGTTTTCGGACTGATCGGCATAGTAGCCTGCATCCGTCTTTTCATACAGATCGGAGGCCGCCAGCACGCGGAAGGTGCGCCCGATGAGCTCGGAATATTCATAATCTTCATACTCCGGGTCTTCTGTTTCCCCTCCGGAATCCTTCAGCTGCTTTTTCAGGTCTTCCCGGTCGAGGATGCCGAGCGAATACAGGCTGTAATCGGTGATGCGGTTGTTTTTATCGAGCAGGAGCACCACTTCATCGTAATTTTCCGGCATGCTGCCGCTGAGAAGCTGGTAATAGCTGCCGCGCAGCGTTTCATCCTCAAAAATCTCGGTGAAAAGGTCCGCATCGTTGGCCGATGCGTACATGCTGGCGGTGGAATCCAGCTTGCCGGCGAGGTACCTATCGATCTCCACATCCTTCGTCAGGGTATTGGGGTTCACCTTGACCGGGCTGCTGGTATTCTCAAAATTATAGATATACATCTTGGTGTCATAGCCGTACCGGACGTCCGCAATATATGGCTCCAGCTCACTGCGGTGCTTTTCGATGTGAGCGCTCAGCGCCTTCAAATCGTTGGTTTTCGTGGAGGTGTTGAGCGAATTGATCTGGTTGAAAAGATAGCTTTGCGTGTGCGCCCTGGTATCGTCTGTTTCGTTTTCCTCCGCCGTGCCCTCTGCAAACGACATCATCATGGAGGTGTAATCGATTGACTGCTTTTCAATAGAAAGCGGGTAATTGGAGAGGGTTTCCGTTTCGGTTTTTTCGATATACATCTGCACGCCGTTGGACAGCGCCAGGATCAGCGCAATGCCGATGATACCGATGCTCCCCGCGAACGAGGTGAGAAAGGTGCGCGCCTTTTTGGTCATGAGGTTGTTGAGGCTCAGGGAAAGGGCCGTGAAAAAGCTCAGCGGCTTCTTTCTCCGGCGCTTTTTGACCGGGGCTGGAGCGCCTTCCTTCGGCGCTTCCGCCTCCGGCTTCTCATCGGCGGCGCGGTAAGGGTTGGAATCGTCGGTCACACGGCCGTCCAGCAGGCGGATGATGCGGGTGGAGTATTTTTCCGCGAGCTCCGGGTTATGCGTGACCATGATAACGAGCCGGTCCCTCGCAACCTCTTTCAAAAGCTCCATGATCTGGAGGCTCGTTTCCGAATCGAGCGCGCCGGTGGGTTCGTCTGCCAAAAGGATACTCGGGTTATTGACGAGCGCCCGGGCAATGGCGACGCGCTGCATCTGCCCGCCGGACATCTGGTTCGGCTTTTTGTGGAGCTGGTCTCCGAGGCCTACCTGCTCGAGCACCGCCGCGGCACGCTGCCGCCGCTCGCTTTTGGAGATGCCAGAAAGGGTGAGCGCTAATTCCACATTGGAAAGCACCGATTGGTGGGGGATGAGGTTATAGCTCTGGAAAACAAAGCCGATGGAGGTGTTGCGGTAAACGTCCCAATCGCCGTCGCGAAACTGCTTCGTGGAGGTGCCGCCGATGACGAGGTCGCCCCTCGTGTACCGGTCGAGCCCGCCGATAATATTGAGCAGCGTGGTTTTTCCGCAGCCGGAGGGACCGAGGATGGAAACGAATTCGTTCTCCCGGAATTCGATGTTCACGCCCCGCAGGGCCTCCACACGGGAATCCCCCGCCTGATACTCCTTCACGATATCTTTTAAAATCAACAAGCTATCCTTCCTTTCTTTCCCGCCCATCGGAACTGTTCCGCAGGCGGCGCGGCATTCGCCAAAGCCCATTTTATTTTCTGATATATTTCTGATATATAAGGTTGATTATATCAATCCCAATGAAAAAAAGCAATTTTACAAGGGGGCCGTTCAAAAAAAGTTTACACATTTTGAAAGCGGCGGCAGTTTCATAAAAGAAACAGATCCGTTCATTCGCTATGATTCACACATTCTCTGAAATCTCGTGGAATTTTTTCACATATTCATTTTTCTATTGCTTATTTCTCATAAAATTTGTAAAATAAAATCATCTTGTAAACCATATTATCCTTTCAATAATAAAAAAGGGGGCGCTGCTATGGCAAGCCTGGAATACGATAAGAAGGTCGGCCAAAGAATCCGGCAGCTTCGCTTGGCGCGCGGGCTTTCCGGCGAGCAGCTTGCAGCCCGTCTGCAGCTGAACGGGTGCAATATTTCACAGACGACCGTTTCCAAAATAGAGCTCGGAAACCGGCATATTTATCCGGCTGAAATCAAGGCTCTCTGCGATATTTTTGGAGTTTCCCTGGATGATCTGCTGGTGTAAACCAGATAGAAAAATAAGCCCTGCCCCCTGAAATGAGGCCGGAAACGAAACATGGCAATGCAAAATCTGCGTTGTCAAAAACAAGGACCCACCATGGCGCTTTTGACAAGGAAAGCACCATGGTGGGTTATTTGGTTTCGGTATTTGGGCCTTTCTGCAGGAGATTGTCCATCGCGTAGGGGCGCCCATTGGGCGCCCGCTTTGCCTTATGCGTTCTGTACTGTGCTCCTTCATATTTTCGTCTGGCGCCCAATGGGCGCCCCTACGGGAACACGGGAAAGATCGGGTTATCCCCGCCGTCTCCTGCCTCATTTCAGGGGGCAGGGCTTATTTTTCTCCGTTCAAAAACTCCTCCATCAGCGAGGGGCCATGCTCCACATACCAGCCCGCCTCCCGCGCGGCTGCTTCCGTAAAGCAGGAGATTCCGTTATCCGCTTCCCGGCTCTTTTGGTACATGAGGAAGGGGACGGGGTTGGAAGAGTGCGTTTTAATGGCGAGCGGGGTGGGATGGTCGGGCAGCACCATCACCCGGTAGTCTTCCCCTTCGGGCATCCGGCTCAGGATAGCGCCGAGGATTTTTTCATCGATGAGCTCGATGGCCGTTACCTTATTTTCCGGTTCTCCCCGGTGGCCGCATTCATCCGGCGCCTCGAGATGGACATAAACAAAATCCTGCCCGCGGGAAAGCTCCCGCAGGGCAGCCTCCGCCTTGCCTTCAAAATTCGTATCGATATAGCCGGTGGCGCCTTCCACCTCGCATACCGTCATCTCCGCGCATTTGCCGATGCCCTTGATGAGGTCCACAGCCGAAACGATAGACCCCTTTTTCCCGTATTTCTCCTGGAAATTTTCGAGCACCGGGCGTTTGCCCTGCCCCCACAGCCAGATGGAGTTCGCCGGGCGTTTGCCCGCGGCGATCCGCTTCTGATTCACGGGGTGGTCCTTTAAAATCTCCGCGCTCCGCTTCATGAGAGCAAGGATTTTTTGGCCGTTTTCCGTTTGGGGCAGGTATTCGGTGATAACCCGGTCGGAAATATCGTGCGGGGGCGTTAAAAATTCCAGGCTCTCATCGCCGCCGTGCCAGACCATGCAGTGGCGGTACTGGATGCCGGGGTAAAAATCGATCTCCCCGCCGCCGAGCTTTTCCTGCACGGTGTGAATGATTTCCTCCGCTTCCTCCGTGGAAATATCGCCCGCGCAGTAATCCACCATGGTGCGGCTTTCGTAATCCGGCACCTCCGAGAGGGTCACGAGATTGCAGCGGAAGGCGAGATCCTCCGGCCCCAAATCGATGCCGATGCTCGCCGCTTCCAGCGGGGAACGGCCGGTATAGCATTCCATGGGGTCGTAGCCGAGAACGGATAGATTGGCGACGTCGCTCCCGGGCTTTAGGCCGTCCGCCACTGTTTTGACGAGTCCAACCCGGCCCATCCGGGCGAGATAATCCATGTTCGGCTTGTGAGCCGCTTCCATCGGCGTTTTTCCGCCGAGCGCAGGGCTAGGGGTATCCGCCATGCCGTCGCACAGCACTACGATATATTTCATGTGTTTTTCCTCCAAATCCTGTTTTGCCCCGGGTGGGCGGCTGCCTTTAGTCAATTATACCTCTGCCGCGGGTTTTTGTAAACGCTCCACCGCTTCGCGCAGGGTATCCACCGCCTTTTGTCCCTTCTTCTGCTTGACCGCATAATAAGGGCGCGTTCCGGCGCTTACCATTACGCGGCCGCCCATGCAGCGCACGAAATCTTCCGCCTGTTTCCTATCCAGCGCCTGCGGGTACATAAGGAGCGTATCCCCCCGCTCGGCGATCTCCACAAAGCCGAGGGAGGCCGCTGTGTTTCGCAGAAGCGCAATATCGATCAGGCCGTTCACGGCGGCGGGCGGCTCGCCGAAACGGTCGATCAGCTCATCCAGCACGTCGGACGCATCCTCCTCGCTGCGGATATCTGCAATACGGCGGTAAATCCCCAGGCGCTGGGGCAGGCTTTCGATGTAATCCTCCGGAATGTGCGCCTCCACCTGCATATCGATCACGCATTCCTGCTCTGCGGTCTGCGGGGCTTCGCCCTTTTCCATGCGCACTGCGTCGTTCAGGAGCCGCAGGTACATATCGTACCCCACGAGCTCCATATTGCCGTGCTGCTCCGCGCCGAGCACATTGCCGGCTCCCCGGATTTCGAGGTCCCGCATGGCGATCTTGAAGCCTGAGCCGAATTCGGTGAACTCCCGGATCGCCTGCAGGCGGCGGCTCGCGATTTCCGAGAGAGCCTTGCCCCGCCGGAAGGTGAGATACGCATACGCGCGGCGGGCGGAGCGCCCCACACGACCCCGGAGCTGGTGCAGCTGAGACAGGCCCATATGGTCTGCGTTTTCGATAATGAGGGTGTTGACGTTCGGCACATCCACGCCCGTTTCGATGATGGTGGTGCAGACGAGCACATCCAGCTCCCCCTGCAGGAGTGACTTCCAGATGCGTGACAGCTCCTCCTCGCTCATGCGGCCGTGCGCCACGCCGATGCGGGCGTCCGGCAGGGCGGCCCGAAGGTTCGACGCCACCCTCTCGATGGATTCGATGTTGTTGTATACATAATACACCTGCCCGCCTCGGCGCAGCTCCTTGCGCACCGCATCGCACAGGATGCCGAAATCGTATTCCAGCACATAAGTCTGCACGGGATGGCGGTTGTGCGGAGCCTCTTCGATGACAGACATATCCCGGATGCCGGACATCGCCATGTTGAGCGTGCGCGGGATGGGGGTGGCCGAGAGGGTGAGCACATCCACATGCGGGAACATTTCCTTGAGCCGTTCCTTCTGGGCTACGCCGAAGCGCTGCTCCTCATCGATCACCACAAGCCCCAGGTCGCGGAACTGCACGTCCTTGGAAATGAGCCGGTGCGTGCCCACAATGATATCCACCTGCCCGCGCTTCAGCTGCTTTATCACCTCTTGCTGCTGTTTCGGTGTTTTGAAGCGGGAAAGGTGCTCCACGAGCACCGGAAAACCCTCGAAACGCCGCACGATGGTTTGATAATGCTGAAAGGCGAGGATGGTGGTCGGCACGAGAAAGGCGCACTGCCGGCCCTCCGCCACGCACTTGAAGGCGGCGCGCAGGGCGACCTCCGTTTTGCCGAAGCCCACGTCTCCGCATAAAAGGCGGTCCATGGGGATCTTCCGCTCCATATCCTGCTTGATTTCATCGATGCAGCGGTTTTGGTCGTCTGTTTCCTCGTATTCGAACCGCTGCTCGAAATCCTTCTGCAGCTCGGTATCGGGAAGGAAGGCGTGGCCCTCCTCGCTTGCGCGCTTGGCATACAGGGCGATGAGCTCCTTCGCCATATCGCGCACGGCCTTTTTCACGCGGGAGCGCGTTTTCTGCCATTCGGTGCCGCCGAGCTTGTGCAGGTGCACGTTTCCCTCCTCGCGCGGGCCGATGTATTTCGAAACGAGATCGAGCTGCGTAACGGGGACGTAAAGGATATCCCCCTTCGCATAGCGGATCTTGATATAATCCTTGGTAACGCCCTTCACTTCGAGCTTATGGATACCCTCGAACACGCCGATGCCGTGAGAAGCATGCACCACATAATCGCCCCGTCCGAGCTCCTCCAGCCCGCCGATGCGCTGGGCGTTCTTCGGCCTCGGGCGGCGCTTTTGGCCCGCTTCTTCCACGGGCTGTCCGTGTGAAATCATCAGGAAGCGCGCGGCGGGATATTCCACAGAAGAGGTGAGCAGCCCGCGTGTGATAGTTACGCGGTTGGGCGCGAAGCCTTCCGGATTTGTAAAGTATTCTGCCTTCACATTCTTTTTCCGAAGGTTCTCCGCCAAAAGCTCTCCCGCTTTTTTGCTGCCCACCAGCAAAACAACGGAATAGCCCTTTTCGAGCGCGGGGGCGGCATCCTCCAGCAGCTGCTCCATGGAGCCGTTCCACTGGGGCAGATGCCGGGCGTTGAAATTGACCGGCTCCCACACCTTCAGCCGGTAAGAGGAATAGAGAAAGCTTTCGAGAAGGGCGGCGCGCCGCTCCTGCAGCCGGGAAAGCAGGCCCGTTTCATCCAGGAAAAAGCCTGTCTGCCGGCGGGACAGGATACCTTCCTCCATGAGCCCCTTCATATCTTCGCTCAGCTGCCAGGTAAAGGTGCGCATGCGCTCCTTCACCTTTGCCGATTCGCTGAGGAACACGAGGGCCCCCGGCGCGTAATCGAACAAAGAGGCGGGCTCGGGGATACAGAGGGTGAAATACTGATCTATCCCCGAAAGGTGCTCGCCCGCGCGCAGGCGGTCCGCTTCCGATTCGATGTGTTTTTTCACCGCCTCTTCCCGCTTGCCCCGGAGGGACGAAGCGAGCCCTTCGAGTTTTTCCGCCAGCGAATCGAGGCTTTCGAACAGTACCTCCGCCGCAGGCGTGACGGAAAGCGACTTCACGGCGTCGGTGCGCCGCTGGGTCAGAGGGTCGAATTCCGCCATGCTGTCGATCTCATCACCCCAGAACTCCATGCGCACGGGGGCGGCGAGGTTCGGCGGGAAAATATCCAGGATCCCGCCGCGCAGGGCGAACTGGCCGGGGCCTTCCACCTGCTCCGCGCGCGCATAGCCGCACATCACGAGCCTTCGGATAATCTCCTCCGGCGCGGCGGTATCGCCCGGCTTCAGCCGGAAGCTCTTCTTTTTCAGCTCCTCCGGCGGGAGGATGAGCTGCATGGCGGCATCCGCCGTGCAGACCACCTGGGTATATTTCCCGGAAAGCATTCGGGAGAGCACCCGCAGGCGCTCGTGCTCATATTCGCGCGAATAGCCGTCCACATTGCGGAAGATATAATCGCGCGCCGTGTAAAACAGGGGATCGTTTCCAAGCCCCTTTAAATCCTCGCACAGGCGCTTGCCCTCGTTTTCATCCCCCGCAATGAGGATCGCCTTTTTTTGCAGATCGTCGCAGAGGGCGGAAACGAGGTGCGCCTTATGCGTGAGCGATAAGCCCGTTGCAACCGGGCAAAGCCGCCCTTCCGTCATTTGGCGGCGCAGGGCGGCGTATTCTTCCAGCCGTGTCAGCGGGGTGTTGATGAGTTTCACTTGCATGCTCCCTATCTGAAAATGATGCGCCGCACAAGACGGCGCCGGCCTATTTGCCGTTATAGAGGTTCATCGCGCGGTCGAACTCCCCCCCGACGATCAGCGAGGCGGCGGCGGCGGCATTGTCTCTTGCACGTTCGAGAGCGGGCAGTTCCTCTTTTTTGAACGAGGAAAGCACCCAATCCGCCAGGTTATAATCCGGATGGGGCTTTGCTCCCACCCCTACCTTGATGCGCGGAAAATCCTCGCTGCCGAGGCACCCGATGATGCTCTTGATGCCGTTGTGACCGCCATCGCTCCCCTTGCGGCGCAGACGCAGCCGGCCCACCTCGAGGGAAATATCGTCGAAAATCACGAGGATGCGTTCCGGCGGGATCTTATAAAACCGCGCGGCCTCGGCCACAGCCTCCCCGCTCAGGTTCATAAAGGTGAGCGGTTTCAAAAGAAGGCACCTCCTGCCGCCCAGCTCCGCCTCCCCCGTTAAAGCCTGAAACCTGCGGCGTCCGATTTCGGCATGCGCCTGCCCGGCAATGCGGTCGAGGCATAAAAAGCCCGCGTTGTGCCTTGTGTTTTCATACTTTGGGGTAGGGTTCCCGAGCCCTGCGATCAGATATTCATAGGTTCCTTTTTTTCCTGAAAACAGCATGATAACAGATACCTTTCTTCTTCGCTTACCTTTCTTCTTCGCTTTTGGGGGACCGAGCCCTAGCAAAACAGGGCGGGATACCGAACGTACCCCGCCTTCCGATTGGCTTTTTTCCTGTGCGTTTTGCCCGTAACGAACTTATTTTTTCTTGATCATGTTCTTTTCCTTCACATAATTCACCTTGTTCACCTGGCCCTTGGCACGGGAGATGGCGAGGGTGTAATCGGGAACGTCCTCCGTGATGGTGGAGCCGGCGGCGGTATAGCCGAAATCGCCGATCTTCACCGGGGCGACCAGGTTCGTATTGCAGCCGATGAAGGCGTTGTTGCCGATCGTGCAGCGGGCCTTGGTCATGCCGTTGTAATTGACCGTGACCGTGCCGCAGCCGAAATTGACCTTCTCGCCCACATCCGAATCGCCGATATAGGTGAGGTGGGAGGCGTGCGCGCCTTTGCCGAGCGTGGAATTCTTGACCTCTACGAAATCGCCGAGGTAAACCTCCTCGCACAGGTGGCTGTTCGGGCGGATATGCACAAAGGGCCCGAGCTTCGCATGGTCTTCAATGACCGACTGATAGCACTGCACGTTGTTGAGCTTAACGCCGTTTCCGACCGTGCTGTTTTCCACGAGCGTGTTCGGGCCGATCTCGCAGTCTTCCCCAATAGCGACTTTGCCGCGCAGCACGGTGCCGGGCAGGATGACCGTATCCGCGCCGAGAGTGACTTCGCCGCCGATCATCACGCCGTCTGCACAGGGGATATCCACCCCTGCTCGCATCCAGTGCTCCAGAATGCGGCGGCGCATGCGCTCGTTCAGCTCCTGCATCTGCACTTTGTCGTTCGCGCCGTAGATCACTTCCTCCGAGGCAGCGGTAAACGCGCCCGCGCGCAGGCCCCGGCGCACGAGCAGGCCGACCGCGTCGGTGAGGTAATATTCGCCCTTTTCGTTGCCGTTGCCGATCTCGAAAAGAACGGAAAGGAGGTCGTCTGTTCGGAACCAATAGGCCCCCGAATTCACTTCGTTGATGCGAAGAGTGGCTTCGTCCGCGTCGTTCTGCTCCACAATGGCCGAAAGCGCGCCGTCCGCCGTGCGGACGATGCGGCCGTATCCCGCGGGGTTCGCGATCCTCGCGGTGATCACGGTAACGGAATTGCCTTCCTTCTCATGCAGTTCGAGCGCGCCGCGGATGGTGGCGGCGTCGATCATCGGGGCGTCTCCGCAGAGGATCAAAACGCTGCCCCCCGCGTTTTCCCGCAGGAAGCCGGCCGCCTGCTGCACGGCATAGCCGGTGCCGTAGCCTTTATCGTCCTGCACCGCGGTGCGGTACCGGCCGCCGAGATGCTCCTCCACCTGCTCGCGCTTATGCCCGGTGATGACGCAGGAGTTTTCCACGCCCGCTTCCTCCACGGCGGAAAGCACCCAATCCAGCATGGGCCGGAATAAAATTTCGCACAAAACCTTGGGTTTCTTCGATTTCATTCGTTTTCCCTCGCCCGCGGCGAGGATAACGGCACAGTTCCTGTTCAAATAAAAGCCCTCCCGGATATATGTTTGCGGAAGGCGGCAAAAAAGCTCAAAGCCCCTTCCCGCCTTCCTGCTGCTTTTTCATACATTTATTATGCATATTTTCTTACAATATTTCAAGGGGGGCATGAAATTCCCCCGGCTTTTTATTTAATATGTAAGAAATTCCGGTTTTTCTGAATTTACAGTGGAAATTTTTTAGCCCTTTTGCTATAATACTTTTTGAATGTTTAAAGGGTTTATTCACGGCTGTAACCCGGTTTCCGGGTTATCCATATAATCACAACCGCCAAGAGGTTTGGGACAAACTGCCCGCCGTAAAGCGGTGTAAAAAAACTGGAGGTAAAGTATGAGTAAAAAGTATGTCTATCTGTTCTCAGAGGGCAACAGCTCCATGCGCGAGCTGCTCGGCGGCAAGGGCGCAAACCTTGCGGAAATGACCAATCTCGGTCTGCCGGTTCCCCAGGGCTTCACCATCACCACGGAAGCCTGCACCCAGTATTATGAAGACGGCAGAAAGATCAATGATGAAATCCAGGCTCAGATCATGGAATACATCGAGAAGATGGAAGGCATCACCGGCAAAAAGTTCGGCGATAAGGAAAATCCCCTTCTCGTATCCGTTCGTTCCGGCGCGCGCGCTTCCATGCCCGGCATGATGGATACCATTTTAAACCTCGGCCTGAATGAAGACGTTGTCAACGTCATCGCTGAGAAGTCCGGCAACCCCCGCTGGGCGTGGGACTGCTACAGGAGATTCATCCAGATGTATTCCGACGTCGTTATGGAAGTCGGTAAGAAATACTTTGAAGAGCTCATCGATAAAATGAAGGCCGAAAAAGGCATTACCCAGGACGTCGACCTCACCGCGGACGACCTCAAGGTCCTCGCCGGCCAGTTCAAGGCGGAATACAAAGCCAAGATCGGCAAGGAATTCCCCACCGATCCGAAGGAGCAGCTCATGGGCGCGGTGGAAGCCGTGTTCCGTTCCTGGGATAACCCCCGTGCAAACGTATACCGCCGCGATAACGATATCCCCTATTCCTGGGGTACTGCCGTCAACGTCCAGATGATGGCGTTCGGCAACATGGGCGATACCTCCGGCACCGGCGTTGCGTTCACCCGCGACCCCGCCACCGGCGAAAAGAAGCTCATGGGCGAATTCCTGATGAACGCGCAGGGTGAAGACGTGGTTGCCGGCGTGCGCACCCCCTCCCCCATCGCGAAGCTCGAGGAAGTTATGCCGGAAGTTTACCATCAGTTCGTTGAAATCTGCAATAAGCTCGAAAACCATTACCGCGATATGCAGGATATGGAATTCACCATTGAAGACAAAAAGCTTTACATGCTCCAGACCCGCAACGGCAAGAGGACCGCGAAGGCCGCCCTCAAGATTGCCTGCGATCTCGTGGACGAAGGTATGATTGCGGAAGAACAGGCTGTTGCCATGATCGACCCGAGAAACCTCGATACCCTGCTCCACCCGCAGTTCGATGCGAAGGCCCTCAAGGCCGCGAAGCCGATCGGCAAGGCTCTGCCTGCTTCCCCCGGCGCTGCCTGCGGTAAAGTGGTATTCACCGCAGAGGATGCAAAGGTTTGGGGCGAGAAGGGCGAAAAGGTCGTTCTGGTACGCCTCGAAACCTCCCCGGAAGACATTGAAGGCATGAAGGCCGCTCAGGGTATTCTGACCGTCCGCGGCGGCATGACCTCCCACGCGGCCGTTGTTGCCCGCGGCATGGGCACCTGCTGCGTGTCCGGCTGCCAGGAGATCAAGATGGACGAAGAGAACAAGAAGTTTGTTCTCGACGGCAAGACCTTCCAGGAAGGCGACTATATCTCCATCGACGGCTCTACCGGCAACATCTACGAAGGCATCATCCCGACTGTTGACGCTGAAATTGCCGGTGAATTCGGCCGCATCATGAGCCTCGCCGATAAGTTCCGCACCCTGAAGGTCCGCACCAATGCGGACACTCCCGCCGACGCGAAGAAGGCGAGAGAGCTCGGCGCCGAAGGCATCGGCCTGTGCCGCACCGAGCACATGTTCTTCGAAGCCGACCGTATCGCCGCGTTCCGTGAAATGATCTGCGCCGATACCGTGGAAGAGCGCGAAGCCGCTCTCGATAAAATCATGCCCTATCAGCAGAGCGACTTTGAGAAGCTCTACGAAGCTCTCGAAGGCTGCCCTGTTACCATCCGTTTCCTCGATCCGCCTCTGCATGAGTTCGTTCCCACCGAGGAAGCAGACATTGCCGCCCTCGCCAAGGCGCAGGGCAAGACCGTGGAAGACATCAAGGCGATCATCGCTTCCCTCCACGAGTTCAACCCGATGATGGGCCACCGCGGCTGCCGCCTCACCGTAACCTATCCGGAAATCGCAAAGATGCAGACCAAGGCTGTTATCCGCGCCGCCATCAACGTTTCCAAAGCGCATCCCGACTGGACTATCGTTCCGGAAATCATGATCCCGCTGGTCGGCGACATTAAGGAACTCAAATATGTTAAGAACGTGGTTGTGGAAACCGCTGATGCGGAAATCGCCGCGGCCGGTGTGAGCCTCAAATATGAAGTGGGCACCATGATCGAGATCCCGCGCGCGGCCCTCACCGCCGACGAGATCGCGAAGGAAGCCGAATTCTTCTGCTTCGGCACCAACGACCTCACCCAGATGACCTTCGGCTTCAGCCGTGACGACGCCGGCAAGTTCCTCGGCGCTTACTACGATAAGAAGATTTACGAGAACGATCCGTTTGCGAAGCTCGACCAGATCGGTGTAGGCAAGCTGATGGAAATGGCTGTGAAGCTCGGCAAGGGCGTCCGCCCGACCATGCACTGCGGTATCTGCGGTGAGCACGGCGGCGACCCGACCTCTGTGGAATTCTGCCACAAGATCGGCCTCGACTATGTTTCCTGCTCTCCCTTCCGTGTGCCGATCGCGCGTCTCGCTGCGGCGCAGGCTGCGATCAAAGCCGGCAAATAATTTTTAAGCATAAAGCCGCCCGTGGCCTTAGGTCACGGGCGGCTTTTACATTTTTCTTTTGTGCAGACGGTAGAAATAAGGTTTTCACTGAAATAAGGAAATGATATAATAACCGCAAGACGGTTATTTGTTTTATACCTCCACGCTGCAGGAGCGGCGGAATGGGCAATTATATCATTCACGCGCCGCGTTCATGATTATAATACGCTTGATGTAAAAAGGACAGTGAGACATGGAATTCTATCAGAGCTATCATCCCATAACTGCAACCCCTTTCATATGTAACGATCAGTATATGGAATTCCAGCCATGCAGTGCTTTAAAGCCCTATATAAAATGCTTCTGGGGAACGAAAAAGCCGGCGAAGCAGAGCAAAACGAATATTCCCACAGAGAGAATCATAACGCCGGATACCTGTATGGATATCATTTTTGAGGTGGATTATTCCAGCAACAAAATCGCCAGCATCTTTTGCGGCATTGACGACCATACCTTTTGTACACATAATGATAATCGCGAAGAAAAGGTGTATTCCACATTCGCAATCCGTTTTTATGCCTGGAGCGCCATGCTGTTTTCGGAGGAATCCATGTGTGATACCCGGAATGGCCGTTTTGATGCTGTGCGTCATTTTCCAAAGATAACAAGGGAAATTGAGCCGCTGCTGTTTGATATCGCCGATATGGATGGATTTATTACAATAGCGGAACAGGTTTTGTTAAAAAATTTCTGCGAACGTCATAAGAATGCTGTGGTATCAGAATCGGTTGCCCAAATTCTTAGGTGCAAAGGGAATCTGCGGGCAGAACAGCTTGCAAAAGAACTCCATATCAGCAGCAGGCAATTGCAGCGACTGTTCCAGGAATATGTTGGTGTTTCGCCCAAGAAGCTTTCCTCCCTGGTCCGATACCAATATTTATGGCATGATATTGTGTGTTCCCCTCGATTCGATGTATCAGATGCCGTGTATCGGTATGGCTATACAGATCAATCCCATCTGCTTCACGAATTTAAGGAATTTCATTCTATGAATATTACGCAGGCCCGAGAGTATGCACAACAATATGTCGCATTTTTACAAGCATAATGGGTACAGGATGCTATAATAGAACCGAAGGAGGGAAACTTATGAAAACCGTAGCTTATTCCGAGGTAAGAAGCTGGATGTATCGCAATGCCAGAAATCTGGAGCTGCGCTTATGGCAGTATTATTTCGAGCACGGAACGAAAGAAGCCGTTGTGGATGCGTTAATGTTCTATCAGAATGAGGACGGCGGCTTTGGTCACGCTTTGGAAGCAGATAACTGGAATCCGAATTCTACGCCCATTACCACGGATCACGCCATTAAAATTTTGCGGAAGATCCACTTTGAGGATATGTCCCATCCGATTTTTCAGGGCATCTGGCGATATCTCCATTCCGAAAAGGATTTACTCTCCTATGGATGGAGATTTACGGTGCCCAGCAACAATGAATATCCCCATGCCCCCTGGTGGAATTATAGCGAGGAGCAAAACCAAAAGGAATATTTCGGAGTAACGGCGGAACTGTCTGCATTTATCTTGAAATACGGTAGCAGGGAATCGCCCCTGTGGGAAAAGGCCCGGAATCTGGCAGATACATTATTATTACTGCTTTCATCCGATGAAGCCTACGGCGATATGGGTTTGGAAGGCTTCATTACTCTTGTCAACACTGCAAAGGAAATCTGCTTGCCCGGGTATGATTACAATATACTTTCCGAGGTGCTGGCCCGAAAGATAAAGGGGGCCATAGAACATGATACCGAGAAATGGGCGTTCTATACCGTTCGCCCGTCGACTTTTATTCGCAGCGCACACAGCTCTTTCTATCCGGAAAACACTGAGATTGTAAAAAAAGAGCTGGAGTATCTCGTAAAAACCAAGCCGCAAAACGGTGTTTGGGGCATTACTTGGACCTGGTTTGAAAACATGGAACGGTACCAAGCCTATTTTAATGTCAGCGAAAATTGGTGGAAAAGCTTAAAAGCCATTGAAAACATGGAGTTTCTGCGCAATTTTGGCTATGTCAAATAAAACGGGTATAATGGGAATGTCTTATTTCCTTTGATTATCACAATAATACCGGCTGCGATCAAGAGTAAGAAGGCATAAGAGATTGATTTCCTTGGTTCTTGAAGCAAAAAGCTGCGCAAAGGGCGGACTCAGGGCCCCTTTGCGCAGCTTTTTTCATTTTGTCACCGTTCCCAATCTTCCTCCGCACGCCGCGCAGAAAGGAAGAAAGGCCTCTGATATGGCAGCAAAAGCATAAAAGCAGAAGAAATCAATACGCCCCAGCCGAACGCCAACAGCGCATAATATCCCATTCCTGGCTGAAATATATAGCCGTATTCCGCACATTGCGTTACCGTCTCCTGCTTCACCGCATGATTGCATAGCAGCACGCATACGGCAAGAACGGCTGCAACCGCATATCCGAATCTTTTTTCATAAGGCTTTCGCAGAATAGACAACGCAAAAACAGACAATGGCAGAAGCAGCAAAACAGCAGCCGGAACAATTTGATCGATTCTCTGGCTGAACACAAATGTTCCGGCCGCAAGGCTGATAACGCTTAAATTCTGCGCAATGGTGCTGTATAAAGCCCGACCGTATGGTATCAGAAATCCAATTAAGCCAATAAGCGCCCAGCCCCGCATCAGCCAAAGTACCCAGCCCCGGTTGCTCCCCAGATCATTTCTACCAGGGGAAGCCTTGTTTCGGCCCATAAACATCCCCTCCCCGTTCGCCGTATCACGGCTTCATTCTATTCCGCCTTTTGGCCTATGTCCTGTCGAAAAAGCAGAGAAAACCTGTTTTCAGATCGATTATAAACCATTTTGGTTTATAAGTCAATATACCAAAATGGTTTGGTTATAATTTCTATAGAAATTATGGGGTAGAAATAAATGTATATTCGAATCAGAAATCTACGGGAAGATAAGGATTTATCCCAAAACGATATGGCGAAATACCTGCACTGCTCTCAGGTTTGCTATTCCCGCTATGAGCTGGGGCTGCGCGATATTCCCACCGACGTGCTGATAAAGCTGGCGGATTTCCACCATACAAGCGTCGATTATCTTTTGGGGCGAACCGATAAAAAAGAGCCGTATGAAAGCGGAAGCATTTAAACTGCATGCTTCCCGGCCGCCGGAGCTTCCGGCCGCCGGGAAGCTTTTTCACGGCAGGAGTTTTATGTTGTTCCGAAACTGTTTTTTAAAAAGGGAAAAGGAGTTCTTATCATGTCTAAACGCGCCTGTTTTTGCGCCTTTTCATACCTTCTCTCCGTTCTGCTGCTCTTCTCCGCCTGTGCACCAAAAAGCGGCGGCGCTCCCCTTGGCGTGTGGAAAGACGAATCGGGCGAAATCGTTCTCCAGTTCGCTTCCGATTCCTCCTTTACAATGGGGATTTCCGGATATAAGGCAGAAGGAAGCTACCGCATGAACGGCTCGAAAATCGAAATTTCACTGGATACAAACGAGCTGGGGCTGGAAGACCGCTTCACATGGGATTACCGTCTGGAGAGCGGCGCTCTTACCCTGACGAAAGACGATATCTCCTCGGTGTTCCACCCGCTGGAAGGATATTCTCCGGAAAGCAGCACCGCCGGGGAATGATCCGCAGTATGCGTCTAAAAGCCAAAAGGCCGCGGGCAAATGCCCGCGGCCTTTTGGCTTTTATTTTTCAAACATGGCCATCTGGATAAGGAAGGAATCCAGCTTGCGGTACAGGCGGTTGATGGTATCCGGCCTGTCTTTGTTATCATACGCGTTCTGGATCAGCATTTCACCCACCAGCTCGAACATTTCCGGGTTCTTCTGGCGAAGCAGATCGATCGTTTTCTGCAGGCGCTTGTACATCTTCTCGTTGAGCTCCTTGCGTTCTTCCAGATACGGGTTTTTCCCCTTCCCCGCCATGGGATTCACCCGGGCTGCTTTCCAGCCGCTGTCGTCAAAATCGAGCGGCGTGTGAGAGCCGACCAGCTCTTTATTCACAAAATGCAGCGAATCCAGATGATCCCGCAGGCAGGCGTTATCGTATTCCGAATCGTATTCCGCCCAGAGCATGGGAGCGTTGAGACGCTCGTTCACCTCATAGACCACCGCGTTGTTTCTCTTTACCGCCGGCAGCATTTTTGCCGCGCGGAGGAAGGCCTTGGAGCCCATTACATAATACGAACCCATGTTGGTATAATCCGCCACGCTCTTGTTACCGAACATACTCCGGCCGCGGAAATACATATAATGGTTTTCCATCTTATCCACCGGGGTTTGCCCTGGAATTTGCCTCAGCTCGCGCAGAAGATGCTCGCAGACGATTTCCTTCAGCTCGTCGCTGGAGCACAGCCCCGCCAGCAGGTAATTCACGTATTCCTCCGCCATTTCTTCATCGGTCTTTATATCTTTATAAATCTCCATCCGGCGGGTAGTCCAGTAAACGCGGAAATATTCGCCGAGATAGCCTGCAAAGCGAAGCTGGTGCGAATTCTTCCCGCGGCAGGAGGTGGGGCCTGCCAGGAACTGCTCCGCCGTTCCGAGCTGGTAGCTGCGGTAGCTGTTGATATGCTCTTCGGGAGACACATACATTTCGCCGTTGTTATATAACGGCTTGTACTCGAGGCCGGTGAGGTTTGCAAGCCCGATGCCGATTTCAAGATCGCGGGAGTTGGGCTGCTGGAGGGTCCTCGCCTGCATCATGTCCATCTTTTCCGGGAAATTGGTGAGGGCGGCAAGGGTGAGGCGGGAATCGAGGCCGCCGGAAATATCTACCACGAAAGACTCGTATTCGTCTGAATATAGAACCTCGCGCGCCATTTCCTTGATTTCCTCCGCCGCTTGATCCAGAAGCGAAAGATATTCCTTTTCATCATACGCGGGCGCCAAATTTTCACGTATTTTTTTCTCCGCGAAGTGCCAGCCCATATCGTCGATCACGATGGTGCGGTCGAGCGGCAGGATGCGGCAGCCCTTAATATCCATATCATGCGTGTAATTCTGCGCGAAGAAGGGGCCGTATGCATATAATCTGGAAGCGGCAAGGCGCGTATCGAACTCGGCCTTGATCGCCATGATCTGCATGATCCCAAGCAGAAGATGATACCGGTTGGATGCAATAAATACCCGGCCGTTATCAAAATAATACAACTGGCGGATGCCGAAGTAATCATGCGAAATTTCGATGCGTTTTCCATTCATCCGCACATAGGTGAAAGAACCGACGCATTCGCCCAGTTCGTCCGGCAAGGTATCCGGAAGCTTGTCCTGCCCGTTGACGAACCGGCCGCCGATCTGGCCGCGGCCTGAAAATACGATGCGGGGATCATCTTCATAGCGATCGTCTCCCGTGACGAGGTAAGAAGTGACGATCCCTTTCCCCTGGAGCTTCTGAAGGTAGCAGCCGTATTCGGACTTCAGGCGATGGGCAAGGGGAGCCTGCGCATATTTTTTGAAATAGCCGCCAAAGGTGCGCTCTTTATAAGAAATGACAGCCCAATCCCGCTCGGGATAATGCTGATGCCAGAACTCCGGAATATGGAACTCGATTCCCTGCATGTATTTGGAATCGCTCACCTGGCGGTAAAATTTCCCGAGCACCGCAGGATCGACAACGCGAAGCTTGTGGCTGCGCTTTTTTGCCGTTTGGCCGTCTGTGCTGCGCAGTACCGTAAGCACCCGGTACGCGCCGGGCTCTAGGCCTTCGTATTCAAACTCAAAATCGCGGCCCCAGGTGGTCTCCGTGATTTTGATTGCCTTATTATCCTCACCAAACATAAAAATACAAAATTTACATTTTATATCCGGCTTATCCTCGCTCAGAAGGATGACAGACCGGACGGAATCGCCCCGTATCTCTGTTTTTGTCTTCCACTGAAATGTGCTCAGATCCATTCTTTTCCCTCCGCCCAACGGCATAGTCTTCCATTTTTATTGAAAGTAAAATATGTTATAATTATACCATATAACGCTCAAATGTAAATACTTCGATGTGCAAGTTTACCAGTCAAAAAGCGCGTAAATTCCAAAAGGAGGAAGTCATTTGCCGATAAATCACCAAAAACATTCCGAAACCGACTCCGTTTTTATTCCGGAAGCGCGCCGGGAAGCCGTTTGCCGCTTGTTCCGAGAACAGTTCGGCGGCGAGCCGCAGATGCTCGTTTCCGCGCCGGGGCGCACGGAAATTGCCGGCAATCACACCGACCATAACGGCGGCCTTGCGCTTGCGGGGGCGGTAGACCTGGATATCCTCGCCGCCGTTTCTCCCTGCCCGGGCGACACCGTCCAGTTCTTTTCCGAGGGCTTCGGCGAAGTTTCCCTGGCTCTTTCCGAAAATCGGCCCGATCCGAGGGAATACGGCACCTCCGCCGCCCTCATCCGGGGTATTGCCGCCCTGCTGCGGGCGCGGGGATTTTCGGCGGGCGGCTTCCGCGCGGCCGCCTCTTCCCTGATTCCAGGCGGCGCAGGGCTTTCCTCCAGCGCCGCGTTCGAGGTGCTGGTCTGCACGATTTTCAGCCATCTCTACAACGGCGGGGGCCTCTGCGCGGTTCTTGCGGCCCAGGTCAGTATGGAGGCGGAAAACCGCTTTTTTGGCAAGCCCTGCGGCCTGCTGGACCAGCTCGCCTGCTCGGAGGGCGGATGCATAGCCGTCGACCTTCTGAACCAGGCCGCGCCCCATATCCGCAAAGTCCCTTTTTCCCCGAAAATAAGCGGTTTCCGCCTTTGCATCGTGGATACCCGCGCCAGCCACGCGGGCCTGACGAAGGAATACGCGGCGGTGGCGGACGAAATGCGGGCCGTGGCCCGTATGCTTGGGGCCGCCCGCCTGCGGGACTGCTCCGAAGACCAGCTTTTGGAACAATCGGGAAACATCCGAACGCATTGCGGCGACCGCGCCCTTTTACGGGCCGTCCATTTCTTCCGAGAAAACCGGCGGGTGGAGCAGCAGGCAAGAGCCCTCGAGGAAAACGATTTCAGCCGGTTCCTCACACTGGTGCGCGAATCGGGCCGCTCCTCCTTCGAATACCTGCAAAATGTTTTGATCCCCGGCAGCGCGCGGCAGGAGCTGGCGGTGGGGCTGTGCTTTTCCGAGCGGCTTCACGGCCCGCAGGGCGCTTCGCGCGTGCACGGCGGCGGCTTTGCCGGTACGCTCCAGAGCTATGTCCCTCTCAGCTGCATCGAAGCATACCGCCGTGGTATGGAAGACCTTTTCGGTGCGGGATGCTGCCATTTCGTTTCGATCCGTGAATCGGGCGGCACGCGGGTGGTATAAAAAACAGCTGCGAGATGAGCGGCATTTTCCAGCAGAACGGTGCCGCGGCTATTTTTTGGCGCCTGCGGCCCCTTCAAGGCCACGCGCTGAGATTTTACGTCCGTTGCCCGTGCGGCAAGCATGGACAATTTTGATAGATTGCCGCAGCAGGAAACGGACAATGGTGGATATATTGCAGACCTGCAAAACAAGAAAAAATCTCCGGAAGGACGTATCTTCCGGAGATTTTTTTAATTATTCTTTTGATTCCGGTTCCTCTTTCTGCCCGACTTGCCTCTCACGGATGTTTTCTTCAATGGCGAGCTTCTGCGCGAGCCCGCGCATTTTCGTCTCCATCTGGGAAAGCTTGATCGTGAGCAGGAACTGCTTGATGAGCAGGATGAAAATAAAGAACAGGAACACGAAATTGACGGTGGAATAAATCCCCAGGGCATTGGCGAGCAGGTCGGCGAGGCCGGGAAAAACACTCAGGATAATGAGAAGCAGCGAGAAAACGATCCAGAAAATAGAATCTTCGATTTGAAGCTTGGATTGCCGGATCCGTTTAATCATAAAAAACGTGGTGCCGAGAGATGCAAGAATCAAAACCACGCGGAGCACCCAGCTCATACGGCCGCCTCCTTTCCTTTGTTCTGCGGCTTTTTGCGGAACCACTGGATCAGCAGGATGGAAACGCCCATCCGCAGCATATACAGGATGGAGCGGGCGAAATTCAAATAGCTTTCGCCTTCCATACGCTCATCCATTTCCACCTGCACCTCCGTGACCTTCGCACCGCCGCGGACGAGGTAAGCGATGGTATCCGGCTCGGGGCCGTAATTCAAATTATCCGCAAACTCATGGATCATAGCGCGGTTGAAGGCACGCATACCGGAGGTGGGGTCTGTCAGCTTTTTATGGGCGGTTATGCGCACGGCAAAAGCAATCAGGTGGCTGCCCATCATCCGGGCTGTTGCCGGCTTTTTCTTTTCCACGAAACGGGAGCCGATCACGATATCGCTTCCCGTTTTCTCGAAAGCCTCCAGCAGCTTCGGAAGATATTCCGCGCGGTGCTGGCCGTCTCCATCGAACTGGATGGCATAATCATAGCCGAGACGGTCGGCGTATTTGAGGCCGGCCTGAAAGGCGCCGGAAAGCCCCAGATTGACGGGCAGGTCCAAAAGATTATAACGGTTCCTGCGGCAGATTTCCGCAGTATCGTCCTTTGAGCCGTCGTTCACCACAACGTAATCGTAATCCGGGCAGGTTTTCGTGAGGTTTTCCACCACCCGAACGATGCTTTTCCCTTCATTGTATGCAGGGATCACAACCAATACTTTCATGTATCTTCTTCCTTTGTTCCGGCCCTTTCCGCCGTCTTTTCCCCCGCTAGGTCTATCACCCGGTCGGAAACGATATCCCAGGTGAAATTTTCCTCCAGGCGCCGCCGGGCCTTTTCTGCGGCGCTTTGGCGGTAATCCGCATCGGAAAGCGCACGCTCGAGCGCTTCAGCCAGGCGGCCTACGTCGCTGTCCGGCAGAATGGTTCCGTATGTTTCGTCCTGAATCAGTTCTCTGGAACCACCGCGATCGGTCGCTATCGTAAAGCACCGGCAGGCCGCTGCTTCCAGAATGGTGGTGGGAAAGCCCTCTGCATACTCGGTCGGCAGGCAGAAAACATCGCTTTGCCGGAGCAGCGCAACAACCTGCGTGAAGTCGAAGCGCCCGAGGAAATGGATGAAATCATTCCCCCGGCTTCGGACCTCTTCTTCCAGCGGCCCTGTTCCAACAATGAGCAAATGAAGCTTTTCACAGCTTTCCCGTATCCGTGTGACCGCTTCAATCAGTGGCAGAACGCCCTTTTCCTTTACCAGCCTCCCGGCAAAGGAAACGACCAGCGCATCCTCCGGCAGGCCGCAAAGCTTCCGGTAATCATCCGCCGGGCGGGAGAGGAGGGCGTCGATCTCGTCTAAATCAATTGCGTTATACACGGGAGAACCGGCCTCAATATGAAAATGCCGCAGCCATTCATTGCACGCTTTGGACACGCCGTGAAAGCTTTGGCAGGAACGCTTCATGCGACTCGTGAGAAAATGCTCATACCACTCGCCCATCTTATCGATAAGAGGATTCCCGAAGGTGAGATGAGCCGTGCTGTGGTCCAGCACGATGCAGCGCGCACGGCATCGCTTTGCAAACCGGACACCGTAAAGCGAGAGAAAATAAAAACGGGTCTGCACGATCACGAAATCAGGCCGCAGGGTCCGCTTGAGCTCTTTGGACTGCCGCAAAAAAGCGGGGCCCGGTTTCAGCACGGGGAACCGTCCGTTTAAAAAGCCCAAGGAAGAAAGCCGGTATATCTCGATCCCTTCCGAAACCTCGTGTGCAGGAAGGCCCTGTATGTTTGAGGTGACGACCGTCACCCGGTTGCCCTTCGCGATGAGGCGGCGCGCAAGGTTATACGTATAGCGCTCCACGCCTCCCATGGTAGGGAGATACTGCGCGGAGAAAAAACAATACCATTTACCCATGGGCTTCCTCCTTTTTTCCCGGAACGGACGACCGCTTCAGGTGGAATAAAAACAGGGTGAGGAATGCAAGCAGCTGCACCGCCATGGCAATGATGTACGAAAGCGCAGCGCCCCGGATGCCATACCCCCGCACCATGAGAGGCGCAAGAAAAAGCGAAAGGGTACAGGTGATTCCATAGCCGATGAGCAGGCTGAACTGGCGGCGCATCACCGTGATGACATAATAAAGAATCGTGGAAGCGGCGCTCAGTCCCCCGCCGAACATCACCATGAGCAGCTCCGGGCGAAACGCGGAAAGATCCTCCGCATACAGCCACGAAAGCACCGGAATCCCCAAAAAATACGCGGCGGCAACCGCGCCCGCCGTAACGATCAGAATCCAGAAAACCAGCAGGCTCACAATGGTGAGAAACCGCTTGCGGTCGTTTTCGATCCAGCTGGAGGCAAGCGTTGTCAGCAGAGGGCGGAAGAGGAAGATACTGAACAGGTTGATGACCGAGGCGGGCATGAACAGGATGTTATAATACGTTAAATATTCCGGCGCCATGAACCGCTCCATGGCGTATTTCGGCGCATTGAAGATATACATGAGCATGAACGAGCCCGCAAACAGGGGCAGGCAGACCATCAGAAGGCGGGAGACGGTTTTCCAGTCGCTGCTGATGCGGACAGCGGTAAAAAACGAGATACAGCTCAGGTCATAGGCAAAAAACCAGCCGAGGGCGACCACCAGCGCGACGGCGGTGGCCAGCACGAGGCTGTGCTGCATATAAATCACCACGCAGAATGCGGTGGTGGAAAGCACCGTGCGGATGGCCAGCGACTTGCCTGCGAGGTCGAGCCGTTCCTTCTGCTGAAACATGCCGTGAAAAACGTCTGACAATGCATCCACCATTTTATAGGCGCACATCAGGAAAATGGCGGCGGCCTTGGACCCCGTGTAGCCGCTGAACAGGATAATGCAGGAGGAGGTCAGCAACATCAGAAAGCAGGTAAACAGGCGGGATGTGAAATAGTGACGGAACGAAAACTGTTCCGTCACATCGGTAGACTGATAGGGGCGCATCTCGTAGCCGCCGATCGTAAGCATCAGCTGCGCGATGGCAAAGGCAATGGAAAAAACGCCGCCCACGGCCGCCCCGCACGAACGGGTGACCGCCATGAGCAGGATAACGGAGGCGGCGGCATTCGTGAGGCTGCCCATCATATTCCAAAAAAAGACTGCTTTTTTATTTACCATAAACGATCCTTTTCATCGGGGCCGCAGGGAGGCGGCCCTAAATTACGCTCGTTTTTTGTAGACGGAAGCACCGATCCTATCCAGCGCCTCGGCATTTTCGAGGATTTTCCTGTGCAGAACGAACCAAAATCCGGCCGCAGGATGCGCGCCGGGCCGCCGGGTTGATGGAACCGTCAGCTGCACAAGCAGAATCCGACCATTATTCTTCGCTGCCGAATTCCAGGATATACGGGAAGTGGTTCTTACGCTTTTCCACCGGGGGGATCTGCATGTAATCGCCATAAAGCTGCGTTAAATACTCGTGGTTTTTTCGGGGCGCTTTCAGCTCCATCCCCTCAAATTCCACCGTCTGCAAGGGAAAGATATCGTCCCGCCGGATGACGCAGTTTTCCGCGCCGGTTACTTCAAAAAACGTGACGCATTCGGTCTTCTGCCCCTTATACTTTTGGGCGAAGCTTTTGTATTTTCGGAAGAGGTAACGCGGAGAAATATGAAACAGGCGCAGAACGCCGTGGATCATGACACAAATGAATTGCGAAAGCTTCTTCCGGAAACCGGTAAGCGGAATCTCCGGATGGGCGATCCCGTAAAGGTAAAGCATATGGCCCCAAAACCAGGCGTACTTAATCTGCTTTCTGCGGGCCTTTGGATCGTCCGCCACATTGTCGAACACGAAAATATCCACCGGGATCCCCAGCGTGCAGGTGAGCTCCCGGGTATCGTAAGGGACGAACCTCGTTCCCCGCAGCTGGAAGTGAGTAACGAGGCCGGTATACCGCTCGTTCCGTTCGGGAGTCAGCAGTTCATAGCGCCCACCCAGCTCCTGATCCATTATTTCTGAAAAGCGTTCGAAATCCTCCCGCATCATAGCAACGTCAACATCATCGTCCCACGGGATAAAGCCCTTATGCCGAACGGCGCCGAGCGCGCTCCCATACACGAGAAAAAATGGAATATCATGCCGCCGGCATGTTTCATCCAGGTCTTTCAGTATCGACAGTTCCACGCGGTGGAGCCGGTCCAGCGTCGGCTGGTCGTATTCCTTCATTGGTTTTGATCCCCTTTTTTCGTATGCTTTTAAATCAAGTCCCCTGCGCCAAGCGCCAGGGCGAGCACATTGATCGCGTATGCTGAAAACAGAATCGGCCGCTCCATATTCCGCTTATACGTGAGCGTATTGTTGCGCAGGCAAAGCAGAAGGACCGGAAGCACCGGAAGAAAATACCTGCCCTGCACCCCCTGGATCACCGTGCTTCCCTTCGCAGTCCAGGTAAATCCGGCAATATGCAGGCCAACATATACGAGAAGAACGATTCCCACAATGAGCGCTTTATGCTTGCCCTGCAGATACTGTTTTTCCTTTTCCTGCCGGAAGGAGGCGAAAACCAGAAGGAACAGGCACAGCACTGCAATATAATTCGGCAGGTTGATGAGGTAGAGCCCGGAAGTCATACTGAGCAGGAAATTGCCGAGCTCGCCCTTGACATTCGCCAGAAACATATTGACAAACACGCCCGGTGTGTGCACCAGATCGGAAAAAGAATACGCGATGGTGGGTGAGGTCGTTGCAATGGCGAGCTTATCGGTTTGGGCCGCGGTCTGGAATAAAATGGCCAGATTAGCGGCACAGTAAATAATCACTACCGCCGCGCAAAAAATGCCCGCCGTTGTGAAATAACGCTTTTTGGTGCCCAGCTTCCAGATGGGAATGAGCAGGCAGAGGAGACAGAGGACGCCGTATACCATTTTCAGCGGAGCGAGCAGGACCCCGGCGATGCACAGCGCCACCAGATCCCTTATCCGAATTTCTTTCTCCGTAAACGCAACGTACAGGCAGTTGGCGATGAAAAAGAGGGAAAGGGCAACAATGCAGGCGTCGTAGGAATAAGACGCCGCCTGCTGCAGCATCAGAGGCACCGTTGCCGTGGCAAACAGCACCGGTTTTCCGAACGGCATCCGTTTGATGGCAAAGTAGGTGATCACGGCAAAGCAGACCAGATTGAAGAGCCGCCCGAGATAAAGAAGCGGTATCCTTCCGAAATGGAGGATTCGCCCGATCGTAATGGCGGCGGCGCTCGGGAAATACACATACGGGGCTTCCCTTACAAAGCGGGCGCCCGCATCGTCCACAAGCGGGCTGTCGTCCCGAAGGAAAAGCCCGTCGTACGCCGTCCGGTAGGAGCGGAGGGTCGTGCGCGCAGGGGTAAGCCCGTTCATCGCTACATCCGATTCCCTTTTCAGGACCCCGCCCGTCTCGGTTTGCAGCCCCTTCATCATTATGGCGTTGGAATAGCGGTAGGCCGTATCAAAATGGGCCGGTTCATCATAACCGCTGTAGGGCGTGCTCAGGAACATGAACACAAAGCCGAGAGTAAGCGCTGAAAAGAGGAATACTTTTTCAATACGCCATTTTCTTATAAAAATAAAATATGTTACAAGTGTAAAAGCAAGAATGACGAAAGCGGCCAGGATCCAGTAAGGAGCCAGCAGGAACCCGGCATCCGGCGAATAGAGAAGAAAGCTCAGGTCTGCATCCTGCTCCTCACCGTTGATAAGAAGCGCGCCGTCCGGGAAACAGGCCGCACCGCCGGCAACGGCCATAGAATAGGCGCTGCCGGACGCGATTCCGTCAAATGTAAGAAGGATATCATAGGTTTTCCCTTCGGAGCCCGGGACCGGGTCGAACAGAAGGGAGGCCATCTGGTTATTGGCCAGAGTGGAAAGATCGATATCCGTGCTGCCGAGCACCTCGCCCGTCTCCTGTGACCGGATAGAGAAATGAGCTGTGCCGGGGGTTCCCGGCTCTGCCACAGAAAAGCGGACAACCGCGCCGGTTACCTGTTCCCTGGCTAAAAACGTCTGGCGGATTTCGGTTCCGTCCGTCAGCGCTTCGGTCGACTGATTGAAGTTTTCGCAGCCATAATACAGGTACGGCTGGGAAAATGCAGGCCGGATCGAGTGGAGATATACGGCAACCGAAAGGAGAATAGAAGCACATAAAACTAAAGCAGTAAAACACCAGGCTTTCTTTTTTGCCGACCATTTTTTCCGGCCTTTTCTTTTATTCATAGTTCCACTCCCGCAAGATAGCTGTTTTCAACAAATACTTTTTTATTTTATCATTCTTTCCTCGGGAATGCAAGAATTCGAATGAAAAAGTCCTTTTCCTTCCAGGCGGCCATTTATATCCGAATAATATGAAGCGCTTCCAGCACCGAGCAGACCAAAATCACCGCAATCCCCGCCGGCGCGGCGTAGCGGATCATAAAAAAGAATATTTTTTTGCGCCGGAACCGGGAAGACTGCTCCACCTCCCCCGCTATGCTTTCCTTCGGCAGCACCCAGCCCGCCAGAAGGCAGGTGAGCAGCGCTACAAGGGGCATCAGGATGGTATTTGAAAGAAAATCCATAAAATCGAGGATGTTCATTCCAAAGAGCGTCACGTTTTTCCACAGGCCGTATCCGAGGGAAGGCGGAATGCCCGCCGCGAGCACCAGTGCGGCGGAAAGCAGGACCGAGCCGCGCCGTTTCATATGGAACTGGTCGCAGAAGTTGGACACCAGAACCTCCAGCATGGATACGGCGGAGGTGAGCGCCGCGAACAGGATGAGCAGGAAGAACACCGCACCTAAGATATTGCCGCCGGCCATGCCGGCGAACACCTTGGGCAGGGTCTGGAACATCAGCCCCTGCCCCGCTCCCACGGCGGTGGCGTCCCCGCCCGAAAACGCAAACACGGGCGGAATAATCATGAGCCCCGCAAGGATGGAAATGCCAAGGTCGAACCACTCGATATGCTTGACCGATTGTTCGAGGTCTTCGGTTTTTTTCAGATAAGAGCCATACGTGATCATAATGCCCATGGCGAGCGACATGGAATAAAACATCTGCCCGAGCGCCGCAATGATCGTATGGAACGAAAAGCGGGAAAAATCCGGCTTTAGAAAATATAAAACACCCGCCCCCGCGCCCGGCAGGAACAGAGAATACGCCGTGACGGCAACGGTCAGCACCACCAGCGCCGGCATCAGGACTTTGCCCGCGCCTTCAATCCCCTTTTTCACGCCCTTTATGACGATCGCCACGCACAAAAGGATAAAAAGCACCTGCCAGAATACCGGCTCCGCGGAAGAGGAGATGTATTCCCCGAAATACGCGTCTTCCGACGTAGCGCCCCCCTGCCCGGAGAGATAGGTGGCGATGTATTTCATCACCCAGCCGCCCACTACCGTGTAATAAGGCAGCACCAGGGCGCACACGGCGATGGCGAGCATGCCGGCGATGGTAAAGCGGCGGTCGAGCGTGCGGAAGGCGCCCACCGGGCTGTGCGCCGTTTTCCGCCCGATGGCCAGCTCCGCGATCATCAGGGAAAACCCGAACGTGATTACAAAAAGGATATAAAATAACAGGAACACCCCGCCTCCGTACCGGGCCGCAAGGTAGGGAAAACGCCAGATGTTTCCGAGCCCTACGGCAGAACCTGCCGCCGCGAGCACAAAACCCAGCTTGCTTCCAAAGGTGCCGCGATGCTTCTTCATGCCGATTCCGCCTTTCGCTTGTGAATGCACCTTTTAGTCTTTCCGTCATTTCCCGTTTTTACCCTCGGTGTACAAGGGTCAATATGGTTTTTCGGGGCAGAAACACCGAAAAGCGGTGTTATCCTCGTTGCCGGGCGCGAGCCCGGCTGCCTCGTCTGCCTGACTATTGCGGCGCTTTTGCTCCCGAAAAACTCCGCAGGACGAAGGTGGGCTTAATCTCCCACCAAGGACGAGAACGCAGCCAGCGC
>CAUBKG010000018.1 GCA_958436475.1 uncultured Clostridia bacterium | reverse complement strand
GCCCCCGGCGTTTTAGCAGACAGAAAAACCCCGGTTCAAAAGGGCGTTTATAAACAACCATTTGCAGGAGGGGCATACCAATGCGCCCGCGGGCGCATTGGTATGCCCCTATGATCTTTTAAAACGGCTCCCTTTTGAGGCCGGGGAATTTTTCAGGCGATCTTACCGGTTAAGTGCTTCCTTCAGCAGACGGTTGATGAGCGCGGGATCGGCTTTTCCGCGGAATTCCTTCATAACCTGGCCCACGATGAAGCCGAAGGTCTTCTGGTTGCCGCCCTTGTAATCGGCAACGGCCTTTTCGTTGGCGGCGAGCACCTTTTCGATGCCGCTGAGAACCGCGGCTTCATCCGTTATCATGCCGAGGCCCTGTTCCTTTACATACTGCTCCGGATCCACGTTGCTGCGGTATACTTCCTCAAACACTCGTTTGGCGGTGTTGCGGTTGACGGTGCCTTTATCCACCAGCTCCACCACGGCGGCGAGCTTCGCGGGATCGAAGGAAACATCGTCCGCTTCCGTACCGCTGTCGTTCAGCAGCTTCATCAGGTCGCCCATGATCCAGTTGGCAACGTCCTTCGGCTTTTTGCAGATATCGGCCGCTTCTTCAAACAGATCGGCAATGGGCTTGGAGGAGGTGATGATGGAGCTGTCGTACTCCGTGAGGCCGAACTGATCCATATAACGCGCCTTTTTCGCTTCCGGCATTTCGGGGAGGCTTTCCCTCACCTCTTCGAGCCATTCGTCGCTGATGACGATGGGCACGAGATCCGGGTCGGGGAAATAGCGGTAATCGTGCGCGTTTTCCTTGGAGCGCATGGCGTAGGAAGCGTCTTTGTTCTCATCCCAGCGGCGGGTCTGCTGCACCACCGTTCCGCCCTCTTCGATCACTTCACACTGACGGCGGAATTCATAGTTTATGGCGCGGCCGATGGCCTTGAGGGAATTCAGGTTTTTCATCTCGGTGCGGGTGCCGAGCTCGGTGCTGCCTGCGGGGCGTACCGAAAGGTTCACATCCGCGCGCATGGAGCCCTCCTGCATCTTGCAGTCGGATACGCCGAGGTATTTCAGCGTGGCGCGCAGCTTTTCGAGGAACGCAGTAACCTCTTCGGCCGAGCGGAAATCCGGTTCGGTCACGATTTCGATAAGAGGAGTGCCGCCGCGGTTATAGTCCACAAGGGTAACGTCCTCCCAGGGGTCGTGGTTCAGCTTGCCGGCGTCCTCCTCCATGTGGATTTCGTGGATGCCGATTTTCTTCGTGCCGTTTTCCGTTGTGATCTCCACCGAGCCGTTCCGGCAGATGGGGAGGTAGAGCTGGGAGATCTGATAGGCCTTCGGAAGGTCGGGGTAAAAGTAATTCTTGCGGTCGAATTTGCAGGTCTGGGTGATGGTGCAGTTGGTGGCGAGGCCCGCTGCCATGGCGTATTCCACCACCTTGCGGTTGAGCACCGGCAGGGCCCCGGGCATGCCCGTGCACACCGGGCACACATGCGTATTTGGATCGCCCCCGAACTCGGTGGTGCAGGAGCAGAAAATCTTTGTTTTGGTTGCAAGCTCCACGTGGACCTCGAGCCCGACTACCATTTCATAATTCATGAGAAAAGCTCCTTTCTCCTTAAAATTCTGCGGGACGCGCTTTGTGAAAATCGGTCTCGCGCTGGAAGGCGCAGGCGGCGCGCAGGATATCCGCTTCGCCGAACGGGCGGCCAATCAGCTGGAGCCCCACGGGCAGGCCCTTCGAATCGAGGCCGCAGGGCAGGGAAATGCCCGGCAGGCCCGCGAGGTTTACGGGAGCGGTATAAACGTCCAGCAAATACATTTTGAGCGGGTCGTCGATGTTTTCCCCGATTTTGAATGCGGTGGTGGGGGAGGTGGGCCCGAGGATGATATCGTATTTTTCGAAGGCTTCGTCGAATGCGGATTTAATGAGGTGCTTTACCTTCAGCGCCTTATTGTAGTAAGCGTCGTAATAGCCGGAGGAAAGCACGAAGGCGCCGAGCATGATACGGCGCTTGACCTCCATCCCGAAGCCCTGGCTGCGGGATTTGAGATACAGGTCGGTGAGCCCTTCGTAGCCTTCGCCGCGGAAGCCGTACTTCACGCCGTCGTAACGGGAGAGGTTGGAGCTCGCCTCCGCACAGCAGATGATGTAATACGCGGGAATGGCATAGGCAGTGCTGGGCATATCGAAATATTCCACGGAAGCGCCCATGGCTTTTAAGGTCTCCGCCGCTTCCAGCACGCGGTTTCTAACATCCGGGTCCACGCCTGTTCCGAAGAATTCGTTCGGAACGCCGATCTTCATGCCCCGGATATCCTGATGGATACTACCGGAAAAATCGAAGGGATCGCGGTTTACGCAGGTGGAGTCGTGCGCATCGCGGCCGGAGATGGTTTCCAGCACTGCGGCGCAGTCGGCGGCGTCCTTGGCGATGGGGCCGATCTGGTCGAGCGAGGAAGCAAAGGCAATGAGGCCCCAGCGGGAAACGGAGCCGTAGGTCGGCTTCAGGCCGGTTACGCCGCAGTAGGCGCTCGGCTGGCGGATGGAGCCGCCGGTATCGGAACCGAGGCTGAACGGGACTTCCCGCGCGGCGACAGACGCGGCGGAGCCGCCCGAAGAGCCGCCCGGCACACGGCTCGTATCCCAGGGGTTGGCCGTCTTTTTGAAATACGAGGTTTCCGTGGAAGCGCCCATGGCGAATTCATCCATGTTGAGCTTGCCCACGATCACCGCGCCCGCAGCTTCGAGGCGCTCCACAGCGGTGGCGTCGAAGGCGGGAACGTAATTTTCAAGCATCCGGGAGGAGCAGGTGGTAAGCCGGCCCTTGGTGCTCATGTTATCTTTAATGCCGACGGGCACGCCCGCGAGCGGGGAAGAGAGCTCGCCCTTCCGGATTTTTTCCTGCACGAGCTTCGCCTGTTCGAGCGCGAGCTCCGCCTGCACCGAGGTGAAGCTTTTGCAGGCGGGCTCCTTTGCGGCAATGGCGTCGAGAGAGGCCTGCACCGCTTCCACGGAGCTCAATTCCCCCGCTTTGATTTTTGCCCCGATTTCGAGAGCGGTTAAATTCATAATATCCATTAAAAGCACCTCCTTATTCCACAGCCTTGGGAACTTTGAAGCAGCCGTCCTTCGTTTCGGGCGCGTTGCCGATGATGGCGCCGCGGTCGAAGGAGGGCTTCACTTCGTCTTCACGGAATACGTTGTTCACGGGGAGGATGTGCGAGGTGGGCTCCACCGATTCGGTGTCCAGCTCGTTGAGCGTATCGATGTATTCCACCACGTTTCCGAGCTCGCGCTTGGCGCGTTCCTCTTCCTCCTTGGTGAGCTCCAAGCGGGAGAGCTCTTCGAGGTAAGCGATCAGTTCATCGGTAATTTGCATGAAATATCACCCATTCCGCCGCTGCACCCGGCAAAAATTTATGAATCGGGAACCGCCCTTCGTGCAGGAAAAGGCGGGCATGTGATAAGGATTTACGGCTCCAGGCGGTGCAGGTCGCGCGGGAAGAGGCTCGCCGTGCGGACGTTCTTTTCATCCAGCAAACGGGTGAGCAGGCGCTCGAGCCCGATGCCGAGACCGCCGTGGGGGGGCATGCCGTGCTTGTGGATCATGAGGTAGCTTTCAAAATCGGCGGGGTCCATTTTCTTGGCCCGCATCTTGGAGACCTGTTCCTCGTAATCGTGGATGCGCTGGCCGCCGGTGGTGATCTCGGTGCCGCGGAAGAGCAGGTCGAAGCTCAGCGTATAGCGCGGGTCGGCGGGATCGTCCATAGCGTAGAAGGGGCGCTTCTTGCTCGGGTAATGGGTTACGAACACGAAATCGGAGCCCTTTTCCTCCTGGAAATAACGGCCGATGAGCTGCTCCTCCTCCGGCTCCATGTCGAACGGGTTGCGGATCACATGGCTGTACTTTTCCGCGATGAGCTGCTTCGCCTCGTCGAACCGGACGCGCGGAATCTCGCCTACCTCCGGGATTTTCACGCCGAGGACCTTTGCGTATTTTGCGTATTGCTCCCGGATGAGGTCCATGGTATAGCGGAGCAGGTCGTTTTCCACCTGCATCACGTCTTCAAAGCCGTCGATAAAGCCCATTTCGAAGTCGAGGCCGGTGTATTCGTTCAGATGGCGCGCAGTGGAGTGCTTTTCGGCGCGGAACACCGGGCCCACCTCGAACACGCGCTCGAACACGCCCACCATCATCTGCTTATAGAACTGGGGGCTCTGGGCAAGGAAGGCCTTCCTGCCGAAATAATCGATGCGGAAGAGGTTGGAGCCGCCTTCCGCGCCTGCGGCAACGATTTTCGGCGTGTGGATTTCGGTGAAGCCCGCCGATTGCAGGTATTCCCGGAAGCCGCGCACCAGCGCTTCCTGGAGCTTGAACACGGCGCGTTCGCGCGGGTTGCGAAGGGCGAGCGGGCGCACTGCGAGGTTCGCTTCGAGAGACGCGGTGACCTTGTGTTTATTGATGCAGATAGGCATAGGCTCGGCGGGGCTCGAAAGGAGCTCGCCTGCCGTAATGCGGAGCTCGAACCCGCCCGGCGCGCGGGGCTCCTTGTGGACGACGGCGCAGAGGTCCACGCAGCATTCCTCGCGGAACATGGAAGCGTCTGTTTCCGGGGCCTCCGTTTTGGAATAGACCGTTTGGACGAGGCCGTCTTTCTTGCGGAGGATAACGAAGCTGAAATCCCCCATATCGCGCACGTTGTGGACGGTGCCCGCCACGCGGACGGCGCTGCCCTCCGGCTGTGCGGCGAGCTCTTCGATTTCCAGCTTTTTGAGTGTTTTATCCATGGCTGTGTCTCCTTTTTCATGGGAAAATAAAAAAGCCCCAAAGCACGAAACATTGTGCCTTGGGACGAGTTCTGAAAAGAAACCCGCGGTACCACCCTGCTTGGTATAGAATACCCACTTGAGGGCGGTTAACGCGCGCCCGAACGGACAAGCCTACCGGAAGGGCTCCCCCCTCTTTCGGAATGCCGGCTCCAAAGTGTTTTTCTCCCCGGCTCCACGCGCCGCGCTTGCAGTCTTTGGCGGCGGCTCCCTGAAGCGTTTCTGCACGGGGGTACTCTCTTTTTCTCAGCCGTTTTACGCTTTTGATTCAAAGGTATGCTAACATATTTTACCCGGTTTTTCAAGGGGTAAACCCCGGGGGCATTAAATATTATGTGTTTCGGCGTGTCAGCTTTTATTTGCTTTACAAATTAGAATAATTATAGTATTATGAAAAAAACCAAAAATAAGGATAAAATTACAAGATGAAGAAATGTTTTTATATTTCACTTGCGTTATTCATTAATATACTTTTTTTCTTCACGTCGTGCAGCCCATCGGTTTCAGGCTTGGAATATCCCCATATTTTATCTGAATGTGAAATACAGGATATGGGGATAACACAAAAAGACGAAACAAACAGTAAAGAAAACACCATGGTCTTTGAAACAAAACAAGGGCACGCTGCGTACTATTATGCTTATCCTGTTTATGATCAAGGCAATAACCAAGCGACCTTTACTCCACAAAATACCGCCAGCGAATGGCTCCGGCTGTTTCCGGGGCACTCGAAGCAGCTGAACACGCTTGGCCATAAATGGCTCTTTCCGGATGATTTAAATGCAGAAAAAGAGATTGTCGGCATTATGGACAACGGCAACCTGATTCATATTTCTTATTTAGGAGAAAATCAAGCCAAAGGCAGCGTCACAGTGGCTGAGAATGCGTTTGGTGAGGAACGGGAGCAGCTGGTCTATGAGGGTGAAAAGAAAATATCATTTTATAGTTCGCTGACCGGCTTCTTTACGGAAATCCCCATCAATTATTCGGACGAAGCAAATATCGTTGAATTTTTAATAACAACCGACTACATAACAATCGGAAAGCCAACAGAATATTATGTACCGTTTGTTTCCGGAGATGAAAATGATTCGATCCAATATATTTTTCAGGCATGCGCAATAGTAGACCAGACAGGCGCCTTTTATGAATATACCTTGTCAGCGGAAAGGGTAACGGAAAATCAGTATAAGATCAAATGCTGTTTTTCGGAAAATGAGGATATGAAATATCCGGCAACGCTGGTGTGTTCTTTTGAAAAATACTCGGAAAAAGCAATTATTGATTCAGAAGCCAATTCGAAGAATAAAAATGTTTATTTAAAAAGCTATTCACTTCTTGGCAATAACGGTACGCGTGAATCCGCCAACCTGTTTGTGCGTTTTTCCACCTCAAATCTGCCGGAGAATATTGATTCGCGGAAAATTCAAAGTGTGAAATTAAGAATTAAGCATTTGGGTGGGGAAGCTTTGCCCCTCTCTGCGCGTCTGGTTAATGAGTCTTGGTGCAGTGTAACGTTGACCCAAAGCACTAGTCCGCCGTTGGGAGTACGGCTGGGCGAAGCAAGACCGGATGATTCAGGCTATTATAACATCGATATCACGGATTTATATAAACAGTTCTTAGCGGAGGATGTATTAAAAATTACGGAATACGGCGTGTGCATTTCGGCAGATAACAGTGAAAAGAGTGTTGTCATTCCCACTGCCGACAACAGCCTTTATCCCATTGCCGTTGTACTTGCTTATTCATAAATAATTTTTTGGAGGGAGTATTTTGAGCAAAGCAATATCTTTTTTTCTGGCGGTTGTTTTTCTTGTGTGTGTTGGTATGCCGGACTCCCCGGCGAAGGCTTCGGCCCCGGAATCGGCCTTCTTAACAGGAGACAGTACCATTGTTGAGGAACGAGCCAGCTTTGAAAGCGACCGTCAAGCGGTGCTGGAGCGGACTGACTTGACAACAGAGCAAAAAGCAAGGTTTTTAGCCAAGATTGATGAAACCGAAAAAATTATGAATGGTGCCCCCCAGGAACAAAAAGCAATGGCAGGGGCACTCGCGGCGTCCTCGTATAATATTTATAATTGCACCATGGCAGTGCCTTTTTATAAGCAGGAGACGAGATATTTTTGCGGCCCTGCCACTGCCAGACAAACCATTGCCTATATTAAGGGCAGTGCTCTATCCCAGAGCACGCTTGCTTCCATTATGGGGACGACCTCCAGCAACGGAACAGACGGCTCCAGGGTTGTAAGCTGCATCAATGCTTACCAGACGAGATACCTGTATCAGAGGCTTTACCCCACCTCGGAATCCAGTATGATCACGGTGGCGGGCAAGGCAATCAACAACTGGGCGGCGCCGCCTATTCTGCATGTGAAAATGGATGCCGGATGGCCGTATACTTCCAAGGGCCATTATATGAATATTTCCGGAATTAAGAAATCGGGTTCCCGCGTGATGTTTGAGGTCACGGATCCGTATTATACATGGGTCTATCCTTCGGCTGTCAGCGGAAAATACCCTATTTTTTCAACCATCGCATATAATTCAACGCGTGCTCATCCTGCCGGAGAATTTATTTGCTAGCTTTTGGTTTTAGCAGCAACCTGTAAATACCGGGCTGCTGCTTTGCGTTATAAGATTTTAGAATCAGAAAGGAGCAAAAATGCGTAAGTTAATTTGCGGCATATTGGCGTGCCTGCTTTTGACCGGGGTTATGGCAGGCTGCGGTCCATTCGGAGGGGAAAAAGAAAAGGTACAAAAGCTGGAAATCAAAATTGATGGAATGCTTGGCATTGTGAAAAACAAACTGGCATATTTTGTTGATAAAGACAATTTAAATGATACCGCAGACAGATCCGTATGGACGTATGATCTGAAAAACGGGAAGCAGGAAAAAATCGGAACCATCGCCAATTGGAATGCGGACTCAGCTCATTATGCGATATTCCCGAGCGGAAAGATATACATGTCCTGCGGAGTAAATGAGGAGAGCAATCCAAACAAACATTATGAATTTGACATCGTAAAGAAGGAGATGCGGCTTCTTTCTACCGACGAATATTTTCAGCCGCTTATTTATAATATCGCCGCAAACGAACGCCAATATGTGCAGTTCAAGCCGGAGCCGCTTCCCTCAGGAGGCTGGCGCTATTCCCTGCTGCTGGGTGAGATTGGAAAGGACGGCCTGGAAGAGCTGCAGGTGAGGGAAGGAAGAAGAGAGGGGGAGAACGCAGAGGGCGAATTCATAACTACATACTGCATAGAGAATGAAATTATTTATACATATGAAACGCAGGTGTATCCCGACCAGACGCAGCACAGCTATATATGCTCCTATGATTTACAGGGGAATCCCCTTTCAAAGGAACCGCTTACAAAGGGAATTCGGGAATATATGGATACCAAGGATGCTTATTTTTATGGCATGAAAAAGATCGGGGAATATTTTTTCTTTACCACAAACGATCTTTTCCGTTCTTGTGTTATGAAAAAAGAGGCCGGTGATTTTAGGGTGCTGGATAGCTTTGAAAAAGCCCAATACTTTGAGGTTCCCAGTTCAAATATCGATGCAACCGGAACGGAATATTTTATTAACAGAGAAGAGCAGAAGCTGTACAGCTTTGATTTGGAATCGGAAGAGCTGAAGCCGATGGAGGATATCCCGTATCCTGTGAATTTTGCAATAACCGGCTATGGATATATCGTGTTTCAAAACGATGAAGGCTATTATTTTTTCAAAATATAATTTTTTTTCGGCGAAAAGCCAAAAAAGGAACCTGCTGGATATGCAGGTTCCTTTTTTTGAGCGTTTATTTACAGACGGTACACGCCCGAATCGAGCAGCACGATCCCGCGGCCTTCCACCATGAGGAATTTGTGCACGGGCTCTTCGAACGAGGCGTAGCCGGTGATATCGTATTTTTCGGTATCCACGCAGGAAATGCGGCCGCTGCCCGCGTTGCAGACGAAGAGGCGGTCTTCGAGCGAGGTGAGGGATTCGGGTGCTTCGAAATTGCCGGTGTGCCTGCCGCCGAGGCGCATTGTTTGGCGGAAGCGTTCGGGATCGTAGGAAATGATGGCGCCCGCTTCGGGGTATGCCGCCCAAACGGCGCCCTTATGGAAACAAAGGCCGGTGGGCCCGTTGCCCTCATGCTGCATGGTAAAACCGCGCTCGGCCCGGCCCTCCCGGTCAAACAGCCCGGCCGCGCCGGAGGGGTAGACGATCAGCTGTTTCCCGCCGGGAAGCGCCACGGCGCTGCAGCTGATATACCCGTTGAGCTGCTGTTCGATCTCCCGGAAGCGGTTGCCGAATTTGGCAAGCAGGTACACGCTTTTGGTGGAGGGGGACGCTTTGAGGGAATCGAACGGGTAGAGCATATAGGAGATTACGATTTTATGTTCAAGCGATTTCTGCTTGGCGGCAAAAATCGCACCATTCTGCATTGGCAACAGCCCGATCGCCTGACCGCTGTATACGAGTTTCATTGAGCTGCCTCCGGATAAAGAATAATATAAAAATATATTACCCTATCTCAGGAGAATTTGCAATGTGCGATTTAATTTTCAGCCGGTTATTTACAAAAACGAACAGCCGGGGTATGATAACGGTAACAGCAGTTTTGTGAAAAAGGAGTGTTGCAACCATGTATACGGCCAACGAAACGCGGTACGACCGCATGCCATACCGCCGGTGCGGGAAAAGCGGGCTGAAGCTGCCGGCCATGTCGCTCGGGCTGTGGCAGAATTTTGGGGACTATGTGCCTTACCTCACCTGCCGGGAAATGATCCTTTCGGCGTTTGACAGCGGCATCACGCATTTTGATCTCGCCAACAATTACGGGCCGCCGCACGGCAGCGCGGAAACGACCTTCGGGCGCGTGCTGCGGGAGGACCTCGCCCCGTACCGGGACGAGCTCATTATTTCCACCAAGGCGGGGTATTATATGTATCCCGGGCCGTATGGGGAATACGGCTCGCGCAAATATCTCGTTGCCTCTCTGGACCAGAGCTTGAAGCGCATGGGGCTCGATTATGTGGACATTTATTATTCCCACCGTTATGACCCGGACACGCCGCTGGAAGAAACCATGGGCGCGCTGGCGGACTGTGTGAAGCAGGGCAAGGCGCTTTACGTGGGCATTTCGAACTACGGCCCCGCGGAAACGAAGCGCGCGGCGGAGATACTGAAGGAGCAGGGTGTGCCCCTGCTGATTCACCAGCCGAATTACAGCATGCTCGACCGCTGGATTGAAAACGGCCTGCTGAACGTGCTGGAGGAAGAGGGCGCGGGCTGCATCGTGTTCAGCCCCCTTGCGCAGGGCTTCCTCACGGGCAAGTACCTGAACGGCATCCCGGCCGATTCGCGCGTTGCGAAGGAGCACATGGGAGGCGGCGCCATCACGGCGGACGCGATCACGGCGGAAAAAATCGAGAAGGTGCGCCGCCTGAACGAAATCGCCGAAGCGCGGGGGCAGACCATGGCGCAGATGGCGCTTTCGTGGGTGCTGCGCGGCCCGGTCACCTCGGTGATTATCGGGGCCTCGCGCCTTGCGCAGATTGAGGAGAACCTGAAGGCGCTCGACCGGCTCGATTTTTCCGAAGAAGAGCTTGCCGCCATTGAAGAAATCCTGAAATAAAAGAAGCAAGCAAAAAAGCTCTGGCTGCTGCTGCAGCCAGAGCTTTTTTTATGCTGTTTTGGATTTCTACTTACTAATTCAGTCAAGTGCTTACTACAGTATACAGTATTTCAAAAAGGAAAATAGTATAATTGTTACAGATTGGCAGGTGAGAATGACGAAATGGGCAATGAAGTTGGATTTAAGAATCGTGATAGATTCATACAATTGGGAATTGCTATTGCATCATTGCGTAAAATGCTTGGCTTATCGCAAGAAATGCTGGCGGAGAAAGCAAAAGTCAGTCGTTCTCTTATCAGCGCAATCGAGGCGCCGGGGATTGTAAAAGGGTTTTCCTTAGAAATATTTTTTAATATAGCAGATGCGCTGAAAGTCGATCCTGCCGATTTGATTAACGCTTCCATATTTCCGGACAGACTGCTCGAAAAGAAATAAACCGCTCATTTCGGGGCCGGATGAGCCGGAACGGAAAAATACCGGGATGTTTTGAAAACATCCCGGCTTTTTGTGGGGGAAAGCATGGAGATTTTTACGGTTAGTTTTTTCGGCCACAGGCAGGTGGAGGATTTTGCCCTGGTGGAAGAAAGGGCGGAAAGGCTGGTCGGGGAGCTCATTACGGGGAAGCCGTACCTTGAATTCCTGGTCGGGCGGAACGGGGAGTTCGACCAGATGATTGCCTCCTGCCTGCTGCGTGCCAAGCGAAAATGGCGGGACGATAATAACTTCCTCGTTTTGGTGCTGCCCTATCCAACCGCGGAATACCGGGGCAATGTGAGCTCGTTTGAAAGCTATTACGATGAAATCGAAATCTGCGAGCAGGCGGCGGGCGTCCACTTCAAATCGGCCATCCAAACGCGAAACCGCTATATGGTAGACCGCTCCGACCTCGTCGTTTGTTATGTGAAGCGCCCTTGTGGCGGCGCGTATCAAACCGTGTGTTATGCCGAGCAGAAGCGGAAAGCTATCATCAATTTGGCGGAAGGGAGCGGGCGACCAGGCTGGTTTCCGTTTTGAGCGTAGGGGCGGCCACCGGCCGCCCGCCGAAAATAAAATTGCCGGTCTGCGGAAAGCCGCCCGGAGTGCATAGGGCAAAGCGGGCGCCCATTGGGCGCCCCTACGGCGGTTCCGGAATGCGAGCCGCACAGATTGAGCCTTCTCGTAGGGGCGGCCACCGGCCGCCCGCCGAAGAGGCTCTCCGGAAAAGCCGCGCAGAGCAGAGGGCAGACCGGGCGCCTAGTGGCCCCTACGGGGCAAAGGCAATCAAAAGCCTATCGGCTTTCCCCTTTGCGGCTTACTCCCCCTTGGGCTTCACCGGGTGGCGGATCACCGTTTTGAGCCGGGCCGGGTCGCACCGGCGCGCGTCGGTCAAATATATTTCATGGTGATGCCGCTCGGCTGTGATATCGAGCGCGTAGCCGTTTCGCTCTGCAAATTCATCCATCAGCCGGATGGTTGCGGGCTCGTCGTCATAGGGCCCGATATGCATGCACTGCACGCAGAGGCCCTCTTCGTATGTTAAAAATTCCGCCTTGGAAAAATCCGTTTTCTTCTTCCGGGCGGCTTCTTCCACGGCCCAGCTAAAATCCGTCTTTTTCACGAAGTCCGGCAGGCGGATGAGCGAAATCCAATTGAAATCCTCTTTCCGGCTGTAATCCACGCCGGCTGTGCCCTCCATCCACCAGAAGCCCTCCAGCGGCGGCACCACGTATTCAAAATACCCGTCTATCTTGTGGCTCCCCTTATGGCTCATCTTGATGGTGAAGGCAAGGGAATAAAGAATCTCTATGGCCTTTTTGTAATCGCCCGCTTCCTCGTTCGGGTTGCCGGACCCTCTCACGGCAAGAAAATTCATGGAGGGAATGCGGATGATCTGCGGCTCGTTTTTCGGCAGGTAAAATTCCTTGTATTCCTTTTTGTAATCAAACGCCATAGGCTCACATCCCTTTCGTTTCAGCGATACCATGCACGCCCCGCGGCTTTGCGGCGTGGGGGCATGAAGCCAGTATCATAAGCAATCACGGAGCAAAACAAGAAAAAGCATGTTCCAAAGCGGAGGATGCTTCAAAATTCTTATTCCCGCTCACGCAGGGTAACGTGCACAAAGCTTCCCGGCTGCTTGCCGATGGCGGCGCGGATATCCTTGCGCACCCCTAAAATATGGCAGGGCATTTTCATGCGGACGAGGCTGCCGGCATATTCCACGCCGTCAAACGTGGCGAGCACCTTCACGCGCCCTCTGCCGAATTCGGCCTTCACATCGAAGGGGATTTCGATATATGCGCCGTCGATCTCCGGCACCTTTTTGATCTCCGCATCGAATTCATAAAGCGTTTTATTCACCCGGTGTTCCTCCAAACGATATCTCTATCTGATTACAGCCCTTCCGCCGTTTTCCGGTCTGTTCCCGCGGCTGGGAAAAAGGAAGACCGGCAGGAGGGCGCCTGTAGCCCTTATGCCCTGCCGGTTCTTAACTCTTGTTTTTATGCCTTCCAGAGGCCGTGGAGGTTGCAGTAAGCAAACACTTCGATCGGCTCCTTCACGCCGGGAAAGTCCGCCACGGGGGGCTTTCCGGCTTCCAGCTGCACGCGGCAGCCGCGGTCGTCGGATGCAACGTAAATCCATTCGATGGAATGCTCCTCGGTCATGGGGTGCATGGTGCTGCCCACGCTCACGCGGATGCCCTCTTCCGTTTTTTCCACTACCGGCACGTGCTTTTCCGCGGCGGCGTCGGTCACATTTGCCTTCATTTCCTGCATGGGCTTGCCGCAGCACTCGAGTTTGGAGCCGTCTCCATGGATGAGGCCCACGATGTTTTTGCAGACGGGGCACCAGTAAAATCTTGCAGATGTCATAATACGCTCTCCTTTATTATTTATTTCTGGGTCAGAGCCTGTCTGAAATGGAATTCAGCAGGCCGCCCTTTTGGATGATGTTTTGGATGAAGGGGGGGAAGGGCTGCGCTTTGTAGGTCTTGCCGGTGGTGAGGTTTGTGATCACGCCGGTATCGAAATCCACGCTCACTTCCTCGCCGTTTTGGATATCGCCGCTCGCTTCGGGGCATTCGAGGATGGCAAGGCCGATATTGATGGCGTTACGGTAAAAGATGCGGGCAAAGCTCGCGGCGATCACGCAGGAAATGCCGCTTGCCTTGATGGCGATGGGAGCGTGCTCGCGCGAGGAGCCGCAGCCGAAGTTTTTATCGGCCACGATGATGTCGCCTTCCTTTACATTATGGACAAAATCCCTGTCGATATCCTCCATGCAGTGGGCGGCGAGCTCCGAATGTACGGAGGTGTTCAGGTAACGGGCGGGAATGATGACGTCCGTATCCACGTTGCTGCCGTATTTATGTACGAACCCCTGTGCTTTCATGATGCGTGAAATCCTCCTGTCTTTATAAAGTGGCCGGGTCGGTGAGCCGGCCGGTCACGGCGCTGGCCGCCGCCACGGCGGGGCTGGCTAAGTAAACCTCGGAATCCACATGGCCCATGCGCCCCACGAAATTGCGGTTGGTGGTAGACACAGCGCGTTCTCCCGCGGCGAGGATGCCCATATGCCCGCCGAGGCAGGGGCCGCAGGTGGGGGTGGAAACGACGGCCCCGGCGTGAATGAAGATTTCAAGAAGGCCCTCCTTCATCGCCTCGAGATAGATCTGCTGGGTGGCGGGGATCACGATCGCACGCACGCCCTTTTTCACATGGCGGCCCTTGAGGATAGCTGCTGCGGCGCGCATATCCTCCATGCGCCCGTTGGTGCAGGAGCCGATCACGACCTGGTCGATTGCCACATCGCCCGCTTCCTCGATGGTTCTCGTGTTTTCGGGCAGGTGGGGGAAGGCGACCGTTGGGCGAAGGGTGCCAAGGTCGATGGAAACGGTCTCGTCGTATTCCGCGTCCGGGTCGGCTTCGAAGACGCGTGTTTCCCGCCCGAAGCGGTCCTTACTATAGGCGAGGGTCACATTATCCACAGGGAAGATGCCGTTTTTCGCGCCCGCCTCAATGGCCATGTTTGCCATGCAGAGGCGGTCGTCCATCGAAAGGCTTCGGAGGCCGCTTCCCGTGAATTCGAGCGAACGGTAGAGAGCGCCGTCCACGCCGATTTTGCCGATGAGGTGGAGAATCACGTCTTTCCCGCTGACGTACTGCGGTAGGCTGCCGGTGATTTCCACCCGGATGGCGGAGGGCACCTTGAACCAGGCCGTGCCGGTCGCCATGCCGGCGGCGAGGTCGGTGGAGCCGACGCCCGTGGAAAACGCGCCTAGCGCGCCGTAGGTGCAGGTGTGGCTGTCCGCTCCGATGATGCAGTCCCCGGGGCCGACGATGCCCTGTTCCGGAAGCAGCGCGTGCTCTACGCCCATTTCCCCCACGTCGTAATAATGGGTGATATCGTATTTTCCGGCAAAGGCGCGTACTTTTTTGCACTGCTCCGCCGCCTTGATATCCTTATTGGGGGTGAAGTGGTCCATCACGAGGGAGATGCGGTCGCGGTCAAACACCTTCGAAGCGCCGCTTTTTTCAAATTCGTTGATGGCGACGGGAGAGGTGATATCGTTCCCGAGCACCATATCGAGCTTTGCTTCGATCAGCTGCCCGGCCTTGACTTCGGCGAGCCCGGCGTGAAAGGCGAGGATTTTCTGCGTCATTGTCATTCCCATAGAGAAAGCCTCCTTTTGAATGGTTCTATCTATCCTGATTCCTGTTACAGCTTCTGAAAAAAGTATATCACACGCCTGCGCCTTTGATAAGGCGGTATTCGATGGAATCCACCAGCGCCCGCCAGCTGGCCTCGATGATATCGGACGAGAGGCCGACCGTGGACCAGACGTGCGCACCGTCGGTCGAGGTGATGAGGACGCGCACGGTGGCCGCGGTCGCGTCGGACGGATCCATCACGCGGACCTTGTAGTCGATCAGGTGCACGCTTTCGAGCACCGGATAAAATTCACAGAGCGATTCGCGAAGGGCCCGGTCGAGCGCGTTGATGGGGCCGTCCCCCTCGGCGGCGGAAACCTTCACCTTATCCCCCACGCGCACCTTCAGGGTGGCGGTGGAGGATTTGCCCTCGTGCGGCAGCTCGCCGAGCGTTTTATAGCTGATGAGCTCGAAGAAGGGAGCGTAGCCCCCAAGCAGGCGGCGGCAGAGGAGCTCGAGGCTCGCTTCCGCGCCCTCGAACTGGTAGCCGCTTCCCTCGAGCCTCTTGAGCTCGCTCAAAATAAGCGTGAGCTCGGGGGAATCCTTCCGGAGCTGTGGAAAAATCTTGTGGATTTTCTTTAAGACCGCGCCCCGCCCGCTGATTTCGGAGATGAGGAAGCGGCGCTCGTTTCCCACGAGTTCCGGGTCGATGTGCTCAAAGGAGCGGGAATCTTTGAGCACGCCGTCCGCATGCATGCCGGCCTTGTGAGCAAAGGCGCTGCTGCCGATATATGGCTCGTTCTTTTTGACCGAGGTGTTGGAAATCTCGGCGATTTCGCGCGCCGCGGCGGTGAGCCCGGAAAGGCTTTCGGGCGGGATGCACCGGCAGCCGCGCTTGAGCTGGAGGGTGGGGATCACAGTGGCTAGGCTCGTGTTGCCGCAGCGCTCGCCAAAGCCCAAGAAGGTGCCCTGCACCTGCCCTGCGCCCGCCTTCACCGCGAGAACGGAGCTTGCCGCCGCCATGCCGCCGTCGTTATGGCAGTGGATGCCCACGGTGAGCCCCGGGAACGCTTCGCACACGGCTGCCACCACTGCCTCCACCTCGTCCGGAAAGGCGCCGCCGTTCGTATCGCAAAGAGTCAGGCACGAGGCCCCTCCCTCCGCCGCGGCGGACAGCGCCTGCATGGCGTAGGCGGCGTTGTGCTGCCGGCCGTCAAAAAAATGCTCGGCGTCGAAAATCACCCGTTTGCCCTGTTCTGAAAGGAACCGGCAGGTATCCCGGATCATATTGAGGTTTTCTTCGAGTGTGGTGCGGAGGATTTTGACAGCGTGCAGGTCCCAGCACTTGCCGAAGACCGCCACGGTTTTGGTGCCTGCGTTCAGCAGCGCCTGCACGTTTTTATCCTCTTGTGCGGAAATGTTTTTGCGCCGGGTGGGGCCGAAGGCCACAAGCTCGGCGTGGTGCAGGGCGAGGGAGGAAGCCTCCCGGAAGAATTCCAGTTCCTTTGGATTGGAGCCGGGGTTGCCCGCCTCGATGTAAGCCACCCCGAGGGAATCGAGCACCCGCACGATGTTCAGGCGGTCCTGCACGGAGAAGGAGATGCCCTCGCCCTGCGCGCCGTCCCGCAGGGTGGAATCGAATATTTCAATGGTTCGCATAGTCTAACCCCCGTTTCGTGTGAGCCCTGCTTTAAGCAAAATCTTCCGAATGGATGGTGCCTCCGCCGCGCTCCAGAGCGGTGAGCCCCGTGCGGGCCATTTCGAGAATGCGGAAGGGGCGCAGCTCTTCGATGAGCGAATCTATTTTATCGGGATGCCCGGTGCTTTCGAGCGTGAGGCAGTCGTCTGCAATGTCCAGCACGCAGGAACCGTAAGACTGTAAAATTTCCAGCAGGCGGCTGCGGGAAGACTTATGGCAGCACACCTTCACAAGCAGCAGCTCGCAGGAGCAGGCCATTTCGGGCTCGAGGAGGAGCACCTTTTTGATATCCTCCAGCTTGTAGAGCTGGCGGGCGATCTGCTTCATGGTGCGCTCGTCCCCCTGCGCCTGGATGGTCATGCGCGAAATGCCGGGGATCTCGGTCTCGCAGGCGGTGAGGCTCGAAATATTGAAGCCGCGGCGGGCAAACAGGCCCACCACCCGGAGCAGCACGCCTGAATGGTTGTTTGCAAGCGCGGAAATCACGGTGCGGTTCGTATCCATGCCGGTACCTCCTCGTCATCCATATCCATCATGATTTTATCCACATTGGCCCCGGGCGGGATCATGGGGAGCACGTTTGCGTCGGGAGAAATGCGGCAGTCCACAATCACGGGCCCGGGCTCCGTCAGCGCCGCCCGCACGGTATCCTTTATTTCCTCCGGGCGGCTGATGCGGAGCCCCTTCGCGCCGAACGCCCCGGCGAGCTTCACAAAGTCGGTTTTGCGGTGCGGGTCGGTTTCTGAAAACCGCCCATCGTAAAACACCTTCTGCCACTGGCGCACCATGCCGAGCACCTGGTTGTTCATCACGAACACGGTAACGGGCAGCGAATAGGAAACGAGGGTGGTGATTTCGTTTAAATTCATGTGAAAGCTGCCGTCCCCCGTGAAGAGGATCACGCGGCGGCCCGTTCCGGCCATCTGCGCGCCGATGGCGGCGCCGAGCCCGAAGCCCATGGTGCCGAGCCCGCCGGAGGTGAGAAAGGTGCGGGGCTCCTTGAAGCAACAGGTCTGCGCCGCCCACATCTGGTGCTGGCCGACGTCCGTCACCACGATGGCGGAGCCCTTCGTCTGCACGTCTGCTTCATGGATAATATCGATAGGGTCTGGGTATTCCTCATTTTTGCCCCTTTGCGCCGTTTGCTTTTTCCAGTCAGCCAGCATGCCGCCCCATTCAGGACGCTTCGCGGCGGGAAGGCCTTCGCACAGCATTGAAAGAGTGGTGGAAAGGTCGGCCGCGATGCGAAGGTCGGTGCGCACGTTTTTATCGAACTCCGCGGGGTCGATATCGATATGGATGATCTTGGCGTTGGGGGCAAAGCCGGCGCGGTCGCCCGCTACACGGTCGGAAAAGCGCGCGCCGCACACGAGAAGCAGATCGCATTCCGCCGCTGCGCGGTTGGCAGCATAGGTGCCGTGCATGCCGATGAGACCGAGAAAATTCGGATGGGCGCCGGGGAAGCAGCCGAGGCCCATCAGGGAACAGGCCACGGGAATATCCCCTTTTTCCGCAACACGGAGCAGTTCTTCGGATGCGCCGGAGGAAATAACCCCGCCGCCCGCGTAAATGAGGGGCCGGCGTGCGCCTGCCAGCAGATTGCAGGCCCGGGCGATGCGGGGGCCGTCTGGGATATAGCCGGAGGAAAGGGGAAGAGGCGCGCCCCGCTCATAGTCGGTTACGGCGGCGGTCACGTCCTTCGGGACGTCCACCAGCACCGGCCCCTTCCGGCCGGACTGCGCGATGCGGAAGGCTTCCCGCAGGGTTTCCGCCAGATGGGAAACGTCCTTCACAATAAAGTTATGCTTGGTCACCGGCATGGTGATACCGGTGATGTCCACCTCCTGAAAGCTGTCCCGCCCCAAAAGGGGGACGGCCACATTGCCCGTGACGGCGACGAGGGGCACGGAATCCATGTAGGCGGTGGCAAGTCCGGTTACGAGGTTGGTAGCCCCCGGACCGGAGGTGGCGATGACCACCCCGGTCCTGCCGGAGGCGCGGGCGTAGCCGTCCGCCGCATGGGAAGCCCCCTGCTCGTGGGCTGTGAGCACATGCTTTATTTTGTCACGGTATTGATAAAGGGCGTCGTAAATATGGAGGACTGCGCCGCCGGGGTAGCCGAAGACGGTATCCACCCCCTGCTCGAGCAGGCATTCCACAATAATTTCCGCACCTGTTTTGTTCATACGATAACCTCCCTGAGAGAAAAGCGCTGCCGGAAACAGCGCGGATGCAGAGCGGACTCTTCGAGGCCGCGCGCAGAGATTTTATGTCCGCTGCCCGTGCAGCGGGCAACATGGGCAATTTTACAGACCGCCGCAGGAGACCTATAAAAAAAGCCCTCGTCTCACCCGGGCTCATAGCGAACCGGTTCAAGAGACGAAGGCAAAAGCTCCGCGGTACCACTCTTCTTGCCCTTTTTAAGGGCCTCTCACAGCATCGGGCGGGAAAACGCCGTAATGCCTGCTCCGGTAACGGGGAGCGCGCCGTTCGAACCTACTGGAAAACCGTTCGGCTGAAAGCTCAAGGGTGATTTCACAAACCTCCGGCGCTTTGCTGCCTTGCACCAAAACGGCAGCTCTCTGAAAAGCCCGGGCAAGCGTTACTTATCCCTCTCAACGCTGTTTTCCCTATCATACACTGTTCGTGAGGCCTTGTCAACATCGCGCGAAAAAACTTTTTGCCCGGCACTTGCCCCGGGGATAAAGTCCATATATAATAATACTGTTTAGGCGGCAAGGGTCAGAATACGATGCCGTTTTTCGGAGCCCGCCGCTCTTGGTTTGCCGCGGGTCCCTGCCGCACGGCAGTATGAATTACCCCCGCACTGCCCGATGCTTAATAAGTACGCTGTAAAGGAAGAGTAAAATGAAATTAGGAATCGTGGGGCTTCCGAACGTTGGGAAAAGCACCCTGTTCAACGCCATCACCAACGCCGGCGCGCAGTCGGCCAACTACCCGTTCTGCACCATCGAGCCGAACGTGGGCGTGGTGGCCGTGCCCGATAAACGGCTGGATAAGCTTGCCGAAATGTACGACCCGGAAAAAATCACCCCCGCCTCCATCGAGTTTGTGGATATCGCCGGCCTCGTGCGCGGAGCCTCCAAGGGCGAAGGGCTCGGCAATAAATTCCTTTCCCATATCCGCGAGGTGGATGCGGTCATCCACGTGGTGCGCTGCTTTGAAAACGATGATATCATCCATGTGGAAGGCAGCATCGACCCCGCGCGGGATATCGAGACCATCAACCTGGAGCTTATTTTTTCCGATATGGAAATGGTGGAGCGCCGGATAGACAAAACCATGAAAATGCTCAAGGCAGATAAAAAATATGCTTCCGAGCTGGAATTTTTAAAACGCCTGCTCGCCCATTTGGAAGCAGGTAAGCCCGCGCGCTCCATTGAGCGCAGCGAGGAAGAGGACGAAATCCTCCGCTCGGTGGCGCTGCTTTCCCTAAAGCCGGTGATTTACGCCTGCAACGTGAGCGAAGAGGATTTTTCGGGCGGCATCGAGCAGAACCTGCATTATAAAAAGGTGGAGGAGATCGCCGGAGCGGAGGGCGCCGAGGTGCTCCCCATTTCGGCGGAATTCGAAGCGCAGCTCGGGAATATGGAGCCGGAGGAGCGCAAAATGTTCCTTGCGGACATCGGCCTTGCAGAATCGGGCCTCGACCGGCTGATCCAGAAAAGCTATGCGCTTCTGGGCCTCATTTCCTACCTCACCGCCGGAAAGCCGGAGGTGCGCGCCTGGACCATCACGCGCGGCACAAAAGCTCCCGGCGCGGCGGGCAAGATCCATTCGGATTTCGAGCGCGGCTTCATCCGCGCCGAGGTAGTCGCTTACGATGACCTGATGGCCTGCGGCTCCATGGCGGCGGCGAAGGAAAAGGGCCTCGTCAGGAGCGAAGGCAAGGAATATGTGGTACAGGATGGGGATATCATCCTGTTCCGTTTCAACGTCTAAACAGCGATAGAATACCCCCCTGCTTCGGGAATCTCTGCCTATAGAAAAAATCCACAGGGGCGGCTGATCGGCCGCCCCTGCACACGTTTTCTTACGGCAATGCCAGATCCCGAAGCAGGGGGGTTTTCTATACGCTAACATAAGGCCGTGACCCATTCGGTCAGAAAAACCGCACCGCAGGCGCACACCGCCACGGTGAGCAGCCCCTTTTCGTAAAAGGCGAGCACCAGCGCGACGGCGAGGCCCACGCAGGCCGAAAGGACGCTCCCGGTGGAATAAAAAATCTCCGGGAAGGTCATGGCGCCGAGCACGGCATAGGGGATGTAAAAAAGGAAGGAGCGGATCGTTTCGTTTTCGATCTTGTTTTTAAAGAGCACGAGCGGGAGCATGCGAACGAGATAGGTAACGCCCGCCATCACGGCAATGTACACGAGCAGGGTGGAAACGCTCATTCGCTCGCCTCCTTCACCGGGAAGAGCCGCGCTCCGAGGGCGGAAGCCGCGACCGCGCAAAGGATGATGACGAGGCCGGGGGAAACGAGGTTTAGGCCCGGCACATACCGGAAAAGGCAGCTCAACAGCACGGAACACAGAATCACCTTCAGAACCGGGCGGAATTGCTTTGCGGGCGGTACGATGATGGCGATGAACATGCCGTAAATGGCAATGCCGAGCGCGCTGCGCACGGAAAGAGGGAGCAAGCCGCTCGCCGCCGCGCCGAGAAAGGTGCCGAGCGCCCAGCCGATATAGGGCATGAGGCTGAGCCCCAGAAAGTACCGTTTGCCGATTTCGCCCTTCTGGCTGCTGGCAACGGTGAAAATTTCATCCGTATTGAAAAAGGAGAGGAGGAGCCGGTCGAGCAGGCCGACCGACCGGTGGAGCTTCTGCGAGAGGGAGAGGCTCATCAGCGAATACCGCAGGTTGATTACCAGCTGCGTGAGCGCCATTTCAAAGAAGGGGGCGCTGCTCAGAATTACGGTGAGCCCGGCAAACTGCCCGGCGGAGGTGAGGTTGGTCATGGAGATCATCACGGCGGCCCACACGGGCAGGCCGTTTGTGACCGCTTCCATACCGAAGGTAAAAGCGACCGAGAGATAACCGAGCGCGATGGGAACGCCGTCCCGCAGGCCCGTTGTAAATCGATTGGTGAGGGGTTGTCCTAGTTGTTCCATGGGAATATGTGCTCCTTGAGAGGCAGAATCATGTTATGTTTTTTCCCCTTCCAACAGGGAAAGGATGCGCCGGGAATACACCCGGAAGGCGGAGGGCAGCGCATATGCTTCGCGCAGATCCTGCGCCGAGGCCCAGAAAAGGCCCTCACCGGAAGGGAGGGGCAGGTGGGCAGAGTAGGCGGTCATATGCCATTCGAGATGGGAAAAGATATGGGAAGAATCGGGCTCGCGGCAGATATCCTCCGGCCGCACACCGCAGCGCCGCGTGAGAAAATCCAGCGCCTCAGGCTCAGAGAGGCTGCCCTGCGCATAGGGCAGCTCAAAAAGGCCGGCTAGAAGGCCTTTTTCCGGCCGCTTCTGCACAGCGGTGCGCTCCCCGCAGAAAAGAAGGAACACCGTTCGTTCCTCCGCACGCCGCGGCTTTTTTTCCGGCTTTCTGGGCAGACTCGGAGCGGTGCCCTTTTGAAATCCTGCGCAAAGGCTTTTGAGCGGGCATTCGCCGCATTTGGGCGCGCCGTTCGGAAGGCAGACGAGCGCTCCGAGTTCCATCAGCGCCTGGTTGAAATCGCCGGGGCATTCGCGCGGGATGGCTTTCTCCACCGCATCCCGCACCGCGCGTTTTGTTTCGGGGCGGGAGATGTCCCAGGCCCGATCGAGACAGCGGGATACCACCCGCAGCACGTTGCCGTCCACGGCGGGAACGGGCAGGCCGAACGCAATGGAGAGGATGGCGCCCGCCGTATAGTCCCCAATGCCGGGCAGCCTGCGGATTTCTTCCGGCTGCGCCGGAATTTCCCCGCCGAAGACTTCTTCCACCATCTGCGCCGCCTTTTTGAGATTTCGCGCGCGGCTGTAATAGCCGAGGCCTTCCCACAGCTTTAAAAGGCGTTCTTCCTCCACGGCGGCCAGGTCCGAAACCGTGGGCAGCTCGCGGAGAAAACGTTCGTAATAAGGCTTTACCGCCTCCACCCTCGTTTGCTGAAGCATGATTTCCGAAATCCACACCCGGTAAGGCGTGGGATTGCTCCGGAAGGGGAGCACGCGTGCGTGTTCCCGGAACCAGCCGAGAAGCGGATTCACGAACGGGATGAGGTCGGAAGGGGGCTCCGGTACGTTCCCCCTCATCGGCCGTTCACAAAACGGATGATCGCCATGTCTTCCGGTTCGGGTTCGCCTTCGGCTTCCGAAAGGGTGACGGCAACAGGGCGCTCCAGGCGGTAATATTCCGAGGCAACCTCAAAATTCTCCGTGATCTTGACCTGCGCTTCGTCGGTAAGTGAAAGGACCTGGTGCCAGATCCCCTTATGCAGGCAAACGGGCTTGTCGAGCAAAAAGGCTTCGCAGCGCTCGGGCGAATCGTGCTCAGCCACCACGAGCACGCTCACTCCTTCGAGCGGCTCGAAGCTTTCCATAGAGGCCGGGTGGTTTTCCGTAAAATGGATGGCCTTGTTGCCGTAGCGGTAAATGGCCAGCCGCCAGGGGTTTTCCCGGTCGCTGACGATGATTTCAAATTCACGCCCGCTCTCCGGAAATTCGATCACGGTGCCGTATTTTTCAAACGTTTCTCTGTGAATGCTTTGAAGACGAATCATAATGATGGCCGACCTGCTTTCCCGAAAATTGATTATTTGGCTTCCGCCTTATTATAACGGATAAAAAATGCCGCGTACAGCCCCTTTCGCGGCGGAAAAACAAAGGAATTTATTGTAGAAAGGATGGATATATAACTTATTTACATGAATTTATATAATCTTGGAAAAATATGTGATACTTATTCACGTTTTACCCGAATCCTTTCCTGCGTTCGCTATAATTTGGATGATAAACCCTGGAAATTTCCCAAAGCAGCGAAATTTGTCGGATCAACAAAGGAGGAGAATAGAACATGAAAAAAATGAAGAACGTTCTTGCGGCATTCTTAGCGGTCTGCCTGTTGGTTTGCATGGTCCCGGCGGCCATATCGGCGGAGGGCACCGAAGATGAAAATATCGGTGTGTATTTTTCCGGCGAATACCGGCAGAGCGAAAGCAAAAAAGCGTTTGACCTGATCAACGACGCCCGCGGGGAGGAAGGCCTGCCCGCCCTCAAGTGGGACAGCCGCCTGGAGCATGCTGCGATGAGGCGCGCCGTCGAGTGCATCGTCCGGTTCGACATCAACCGTCCGGATAATCGGGACGACTATTCGGTTCTGGACGATTATTCGATCAGCTACGACCTGGCGATGGAGCATATTGCCTATGGCTATTCCGACGCCTCGTCTTTCGTGAACAATTTCCTGGAAGATGAAGCGTTCCGTGCGGATATTCTCGATGAAGAATACACGCACATCGGTATTGGCTGTGTAGTTTACGCCGGGGAGCTTTACTGGGTGGAGCTCTTCATCAGCGATCCGGCCTCAGAGGTAAACGACCCCTGCGGCATGGAAGACGATGAATTTACGGAGCTGATTGAAATATACGGCCCGTATGCCGACGTATCCTTGTATACCATTCCGGAAACGTTGACGGGCCTTGCAGTCGGCGACCGGATTTTGGCCACACTCCAGATCACCTGCAATTTCCCCGAAAAGCAGACGCAGATCGTATTAGACCCCAAGGGTTTCAAATGGGAATTTTCCAATGAGGATGTCGCAAAGCTGGAAAACGAATTTATCGTGATCATCGGGACGGGGACCTGCCAGATCACGATCCGCGATATCGATACCGATGAAATCTATGAGACCTTCCTCGTTTCGACGGAAAGCTATGTAGTTGTGCCGACAAGCCCCACGACAAACGTCATCATCGAGCCGACGGATCCCAGCGGTGAGCAGCCGACCGAACCGACCACGCAGCCGGAAGATCCCACGAAAGTGAAGCCTTCCTCCGAAGCGACGACGGCAGAGACGACAGCCGATGCAGGCAGCGGAAGCACGAAAAACCCCCAGACCGGAACAGGCTCCCTGCTTCCCCTCATGGGCGCCCTCGCGGCGTGCGCCGGCATGGTGCTGGCGGTTTCCAGAAAGAAGAAATAAGACCGTTTGCTTTCCCGGTTGAATAGAAACATCCCCCGGCCCTGGGGTGCTGCCATAAGAAAACTTCGTTAGGGGTGCATTGTATGCGCCCGCGGGCGGCTTCAGCCGCCCCTGTGGATTTCTTAAAGCAACTCGCCTCAGAGCAGGGGGATATTTGCGGGTAAAGGGCAAAGGCCCGGTGCGCAAACCAAGAGCAGAGCACGCTTTTTACAACGGATCGATCGCATCCATGCGGTGATCGTATGCAAAAGCCTGCATTTCATCGAACGAACCGATATCCATCGCTTCAATTTCCTTTTGGATCGGCTCGGGAAGAGAATGAAAAAATTCATAGCTGGAAATGTCCTGATCCAGCAGATCAGACAGGCACAGCTTTTGGATTCTGCCATCCATTTTTTTATCACCTCCACCATATTGTGCGCGAATATTCAGAAAAGATAAAAGGAAAAGGATAGAATCCGGCGTTTGGTTTACACCGGAAAATCGGAAAGAAAAAAGGATATTGCCAGCCGGAGCGGGCATATATATGGCGTTGGAGGTGTTTTCTATGGATTTAAAAAACAATCAGATCACGGTGCGTGAGATTCTTTCGAACCCGCAGGCCGTTGCACTGTTCCACAGGGAGCTTCCCGCCCTTGCAAGCAGCCCGATGCTCCGCATGTCTCAGAGCCTCACGCTCGAATCCCTTCTGCGGCTCGCGAAGGGCAATTTGCCGTCTCAGCAGATTCAGCGGATATTAAAGGAACTGCAGGAGATTTAAAATAAAAATCGCGCCGGGGAAACAATCCCGGCGCGATTTTTATTTTAAAGAATTTTTATTTTCCAAAGCGCTCTTTATAATCCTCGGTTTCCATGAGGTCTTTGGTGAGGGCCTCCATGGGCAGGCCGTCGTACCGCGTGCAGGCGTCGATATTGGACATGGAGGTCAGGCGGTCGTTTTCATCCAAATAGAAAATGGTGTTTTCCAGGTCGTTGGAACCATATAGATTTTCAGGGGCAAATAACTTGTTCATAATGATATAGATGCGGTCGCCCTTGCGCACCTTGGTCTGAGAATCGTTCTTACCGGGGAAGCCAAGCTGAAACAGGTCGATCACATCGGATTCGGGTGCTTTTCCGGCAATCACCTTTTCAATTTTCAGCTTGGAATAGGTGCAGATACCATAATTGTATTTATCGGGCGTGAAATAATCTTCCCCCAGCTCCTGCACGGTCTCCCAATCGATATAACCAATGGAGGGCTTACCGGGTTCAATTTTAGAGATATCGTATTTGTGCTGGGTACCGTCATCGAGCACCTCGGCCACTGCGACGCAGTCGAATTCATAGGTGATCTGCTCAAAGGAAGGGTTAGGGTCGCGGTCCAGCATCGGGAGCCCGTACTGGCTGGCAACCACCTTGGAGCTGAGGTCCGGATTTTCGTTATAGGTATAGCCGGCGGGGCGCGGGATGAGGGAATAGGCGAGAAGCCCGCCTCCAAGCAACAGGGCGGCGCAGGCAATGGAAATCCAGAGCTTCTTTTTCATGGGAATTCTCCTATTACAATAATTTTTTATCCGCCGTATGGACTCGAGGACCGGAAAAGGTGCATTTTGTCATCGGAATAATTATTCCAGTTGCTGATGGCCCGGTCCACCTCCTGTACCCAAAGGCCGGATATAGGGTGGATACAACTGCTGTGGAATCAGGCATTTTAAAGAATTTTTATTTTCCAAAGCGCTTTTTATAATCCTCGGTTTCCATGAGGTCTTTGGTGAGGGCCTCCATGGGCAGGCCGTCGTACCGCGTGCAGGCGTCGATATTGGACATGGAGGTCAGGCGGTCGTTTTCATCCAAATAGAAAATGGTGTTTTCCAGGTCGTTGGAACCATATAGATTTTCAGGGGCAAATAACTTGTTCATAATGATATAGATGCGGTCGCCCTTGCGCACCTTGGTCTGAGAATCGTTCTTACCGGGGAAGCCAAGCTGAAACAGGTCGATCACATCGGATTCGGGTGCTTTTCCGGCAATCACCTTTTCAATTTTCAGCTTGGAATAGGTGCAGATACCATAATTGTATTTATCGGGCGTGAAATAATCTTCCCCCAGCTCCTGCACGGTCTCCCAATCGATATAACCAATGGAGGGCTTACCGGGTTCAATTTTAGAGATATCGTATTTGTGCTGGGTACCGTCATCGAGCACCTCGGCCACTGCGACGCAGTCGAATTCATAGGTGATCTGCTCAAAGGAAGGGTTAGGGTCGCGGTCCAGCATCGGGAGCCCGTACTGGCTGGCAACCACCTTGGAGCTGAGGTCCGGATTTTCGTTATAGGTATAGCTGACGGGGCGCGGGAAGAGGGAATAGGCGAGAAGCCCGCCTCCAAGCAACAGGGCGGCGCAGGCAATGGGGATCCAGAGTTTCTTTTTCATGGGAATTCTCCTATTACAATAATTTTTTAAGAAAAAGCACGGCGGCCGCCGTGCCGTATGCGGCGTTATTTATAGCTTTTGGAATAATAATTCTTGAGATCGGCACGGTCGTAGGCCGTTGGGCGGTCGTAATTTGCCCAGCTTTTGTCCCACCCGGTATTCATGACCGACTGTGCCTGGTTATGCCCCAGATTTACGCAATGGCCAAGCTCATGGGTGATGGTTTTGGCGCGGTTCCTCTGCGCAACCACCAGATAGTCGGAGCCATATTGGCCGCCACTCAGGCCGCTTCTATAGCCATCGTTAAAATAAATATTGGCCGAATCAATCCGGTCGCCGAAGCCGTAAGTCGCGTTTTCCCCAGGTCTGCCCATATAGGTATGGCCGTCCTTATCAACCCACTGCGTGATGGCGGTGGCCCCCTTGCCATATGACCAGTCATTTTTGCTGATATTTTTCAGCCAGACCGTTCCGCCGTATGGATTCGAGGACCGGAAAAGGTGCATTTTGCCATCGGAATAATTATTCCAGTTGCTGATGGCTCGGTCCACCTCCTGTGCCCAAAGGCCGGATAGCTGGGTGGTGTTTAAAACAAGGTTGCAGCGCCAGGTGCCGTTTACAAAACTCATGTGGCGCCAGCGCTTGCCGGAAACGACCTCGTATGCACTGACTGAACCCATGCTGACTGCCGCAAGCAGCACAAAGCAAACACAAAGAGTGATAATTTTTCTGACAAAGCGTTTGATAACAATCTCTCCTCACATTTAAAATTCCGGTGGGTTAATGTTTTCCCGGACGGTAAAGTACCACGGCTCCTCTTTCAAATCGATCTGGATATAGGGCGGATACAACGCGTGGTCGGATGTGGCAAAATACCGGTATCCCGAAGGGGAAGCAGATTTCAGGATTACCCCCCTCGATTCGGTAAAGGAGTCCGGATCCCTCAGGCAGGCTTTTACAAAATCTGTTATGTCAAATCGAAAATAGGAAGGCTCGGCTGCAGCCTCGGCCACCAAATCCCCTTCGTTCACAGCGTGCCAGGAAAGCTTTTGGCTGGACCATTGCTCAGCAGGCTCCACCAGCTGGTAATCAGAAGGGCCTTCCCTGGAAAGGCTTTTCACGCGGTACTGCGCGGAGATAACATTATCTGTGTGCGTATCCATGAAATAACGAATCCGCATGCGGAGGAAGTGTTCGCCCGCTCCCCACTGCGGATGCACCCCAACAGCGGAATAGCTGCTGAGATAGGCGCTGGCCTTATTCTCATATGCTGTGGAATCGGGCATTTTATTGAGATAATGTTCAAAGGAAATATCATATTTTATGGGATACTGCGCCGCATCGGCACAATCAAGCGGAACGGTAATCTGATAACAAAAATCCTCCGTTTCCTGCACGCGGATATCCGCTTGGGAGACGGTCAGTATGCCGTCAGAGGCTTGAATGATCGGGGCATAAAAGACCCCTCTCACGTTGCTGTCTTCATCGCGGAAAAGCAGATATTCGCGGCCTTTGCTGCAGCCTGCCGCCGCATCCGGCATAGAAATGGTGAAGCGGAGCTCATCTTCTTCCGGCCGTTCCGTCAGCGTGAGCTCCACGCGGATACCGGATTTATGCGGGTAGAATGCGAGATGGGCGGAAGCGTTGGAATATACAACGGCTTCAACCATATCGCCATACAAGTTTTGATACCCTTGTTTTTCCGCTTGTGAAAAATCCTGATCCATTTGAAAGGAAACTTCCATATCCTGATCAGGAGACTGAATTTTAAAGTTTTTATGCAGAGAGGCGGGAAAATAGGTTTTTATGCGGTTCGCTTTGTTTTCGTAGGCATACCTCTCCTGCTGTGATTCCACCACACGGTTATCAATCCATTCGAATTTGCCGCTGCTTTTGTACTGCACGGGGGAAGCAAATACAAAAAGGGAACAGCCGCCGGGATTTCGGAAACAGGCGGTGTAAGGGGAATCGTATATGTGGAGCTGTTCGGAGAGGCCTTCGTTCTCCGGTATGGCGGATAAAGCCGGCGAAACCTGCGCCTGTGAGGAAGGCTCCGCACACCCAGAGAGAAGAAATAGCAAACAAAGTATCGAGAGAAATAATTTTTTATTGTTCATAAAACAAATCCAATATTCCCAAATTATTCTGTTTTATATTACAATGATAAAAAGGGAAAGTCAACTCTTATATAGAATAAAAAGGAAATAAACACAGGATAGAGTTGTAGATTTTGATTCGTGAAAAACTAGAATAAAATTCAAAAATTAAAAATATTTCCGGAAGAAGGCTCAGCTTCAAAGAAAGTCAGAACATTTCATGTTTCAGCGATAAAAACAGCAGATGCAAAGGCATCTGCTGTTTTTACCGCTGGGGCGTTGCTTGCACCCGCGTGCTTTTCTCCTGTAAAAATTTTTCCTGGCTAAAACGCTTTTTGAAATATTTTATCTCCATGAGGACTTTGGTGAGGGGCTCTATGGGCAGGCCGCCGCACCGCGGTTTCGAGTATGGAAAACAGAGGCCGGGCGCTTGAAATTATAGAGGCCGTAAAAACGAAAAAGGCGACGGAGCCTGTGCCCGGGCACTCAGAAGAAGAGAAAGAAAAAACGCCGTGAATGAAACATTCACGGCGTTGTGGCGGAGAGAAAGGGATTCGAACCCTTGTCGGGGTTTAAGCCCGAACACGATTTCCAGTCGTGCGCCTTAGACCAGCTCAGCCATCTCTCCAAACGGTATTCACCTTTCAGCGAACGAAATTATTTTATAGTAAACGGTTGGATTTGTCAAGCCTTTCTTGCAAAAAAGCGCGAGGCCTGCCGCGGTTTGACGGAGGGGCGGGAACGTGGTACATTATAAGAAAAAAGGATGGGGGAATGCGAATGCCACGTTTCTTTCTGGAGCATATCCCGGAAGGCAATTTTTCCGTTACAGGTGAAAATGCGCGCCATATTGCCTGCTCCCTGCGGATGAAGCCGGGTGAGGAGCTGACGCTGTGCGACGGGCATAGCGCCGACTACCGCTGCCGCATCGAAACGGTATCCCCGGAAGAGGTAAGGGTGTGCATCCTCGAAAAGCGCCCCTGCGCCGCCGAGCCTAACGTACAGGTTAGCGTATACGTCTGCCTGCCGAAGGGGGATAAGCTCGAATTCGTCATTCAAAAATCGGTGGAGCTGGGGGCGGGCCGGATCATTCCGGTGCTGTCTTCCCGGTGTGTTTCCCGTCCCAAAAAGGAGCAATATACAAAGAAGCAGGAGCGCTGGCAGAAAATCGCTCTGGAAGCAGCCAAGCAGAGCGGCAGGGGAATCGTGCCGGAGGTAAGCCCCATCCTCGATTTTTCCGCCGCCGTGAAGGAGCTTTCCGGAAACGAACTGCCTGTTTTGTTTTACGAATGCGGGGGGGAACCGCTTTCGAGCCTGATCGGAGGAGCGGAAAAAACAGCGGGTTTTCTAATCGGCCCGGAGGGCGGCCTTGCGCCAAACGAGGTGGAGGAAGCGGAAGCACTGGGCATCAAAACCGCCACGCTCGGGCCCCGCATCCTACGGGCGGAAACCGCCCCGGTGGCGGCTCTCTCCATTTTGATGTATGCCTTTGGGGAAATGTAAGCGTTTGGAAGGAGGCGCGAGATGAATCCGGCTTTGTTTCTTTCCTGCTTCCTGCCTATTTTGGTAATGGTACTTTTATGGCAGCAGGAAAGATTGCATATACATTTGAAGATGGCGCAGCGAAAAAGGAAGAAGGGAAGCGGTTTTATGCAGGAACTGATTAAAGAATATATGGGTAAGGAGTGCCTTGTATATACGTTAAACTCCCAGCTTACCGGCACAGTCACGGAAGTGGCGGACGGCTGGCTGCGCCTCTCCGGCGCAGGAGGGGAGGATACGGTCAATCTCGATTACGTCGTCCGCATACGGGAATACCCCAGGAATAAAAAGGGAAAGAAAAAATCCATTGTTGTGGATTGATGCAAAAAGTGCCGGTGCAGTTTAGCCGGGTCCAGGGGCCCGGGGAAACTTTTATTTTTTGATTTTACTTAAACGTTAAGAAGCCCATGGCAGCTTTCCAGCTGCCATGGGCTTCTTTTGCGTTTCTCAATACACTCTGATCTGCGGAAAAAGCTTACGCTTTATTCACGGAACCGAACAGCTCCATCTTTTCCTTCACGGTAGCCTTGATCGCCTCAAAGCCGGGAGCGAGCAGCTTGCGCGGATCGAAGCCCTTGCCCTGCCTGTCCTTCCCTGCTTCGATATATTCGCGGGTTGCCGCGGCGAACGAAAGCTGGCATTCGGTGTTCACGTTGATCTTCGAAACACCGAGGGAAATAGCGGTTTTGATCATATCTTCCGGAATGCCGGTGCCGCCGTGGAGAACGAGCGGCATAGTGCCGGTGAGCTTCTGGATTTCCTCGAGCACGTCAAACCGCAGGCCGGACCAATTCGCCGGATACTGGCCGTGGATGTTGCCGATGCCGGCGGCAAGCATGGTAACGCCGAGATCGGCGATCGCTTTGCATTCCTGCGGATCGGCCACTTCGCCGCCGCCGATTACGCCGTCTTCCTCGCCGCCGATGGAACCGACCTCCGCTTCCAGCGAGAGGCCGAGCTTATTGCAGGTTTCCACGAGCTCTTTGGTTTTTGCAATGTTTTCTTCGATGGGGTAATGGGAGCCGTCGAACATCACAGAGGAGAACCCGGCTTCGATGCAGGCCTTTGCGCCTTCATAGGAACCGTGGTCGAGGTGCAGGGCCACCGGCACGGTGATGTTGAGCTCTTCCAGCATGCCGTTCACCATGCCGACCACCGTGCGGTAACCGCACATATATTTTCCGGCGCCTTCCGAAACGCCCAGAATTACGGGAGAATTGCATTCCTGCGCGGTTAGGAGGATTGCCTTGGTCCATTCCAGGTTGTTGATGTTGAACTGGCCTACGGCATATTTGCCGGCCTTTGCCTTTGTGAGCATTTCTTTTGCGGATACTAACATATCAAAACCACCATTTCTCCAGGCGAATTAAAATGAATCGGCCGCCGCCCGCCTTGGTAAACGAAAGGCCGAGGAGAAGCGCAGAGCGCTTTCAAAATTGTTGGAAAATTTCAAATAAATATTATATACGATTTTCCATGAAAAATCAATTGCTTATTCAAACGCTGAGGAAATGGAAAAATGTGCCCTTGTATATTGAGGGCAAGATCTCGGCAGCAAAGGAAGGCCGGCCGCAGAGGGGGGATAGGAAGGCTCTCGCCTTCCTATCCGGCGCAGGGCACCGCACTCCGCGCCTCCCGGGAAATCTGGTGGAAGTGCAGGCTCCCTCGGGCTACGTGCTGTTTCAACCCGCTTCCCCTCCGTTTCAAAGGGAAGGCATGTGCGCGGCCCTGGACTATGTTTGGGAGAACGCATTTCAACCCACACCCTCCGCCGGGAGGGTGACTGAAAAACCGGACGTACACCGACATTATCATAATATATATTTCAACCCACGCCCCCTTTTTTGGAGGGGGCGGCCCGCTGCCAGTTCGTGATATTGGTCTCCACACCATTTCAATCCGCGTTCTCACCTGAAAACGGCAAGGCCCCCGGCAGCTCCGGGGGCCGTTTTGGTTTGCTTAAAACTCGAGCTTGCCCTCGATGAAGGAAATGAGCTCGCTTATCTTCACGCGGGATTGTTCCATCGTGTCACGGTCGCGCACGGTCACGCAGCCGTCGGTTTCCGAATCGAAGTCGTAGGTGATACAGAAGGGCGTGCCGATCTCATCCTGACGGCGATAGCGCTTGCCGATGGAACCGGCGTCGTCGTATTCCACCATAAAATGCTTCGAAAGTGTTTTGAATACTTCCCCCGCACCCTCGTTCAGCTTTTTCGAGAGGGGGAACACCGCCGCCTTGATGGGCGCGAGCGCAGGATGAAGGCGCAGCACCACGCGGGTATCCTTTTCATCAAGCTGCTCTTCGTCGTAAGCGCCGCACAGGAAGGCGAGAAGAACGCGATCCGCACCGAGAGAGGGTTCCACCACATAGGGGATGTACCGCTCGTTCGAGGCTTGGTCGAAATATTCCATGCTCTTGCCCGAATGGGTCTGGTGGGCCTTGAGATCAAAATCGGTGCGGCTGGCAATGCCCCACAGCTCGCCCCAGCCGAAGGGGAAGAGGAATTCGATATCGGTGGTGGCGTTGGAGTAATGGGAAAGCTCCTTCTGCTCATGGTCACGCAGCTTGATGTCTTCCTCGCGGATGCCGAGGGAAAGCAGCCAGTTTTTGCAGAAATCCTTCCAGTATTTGAACCAGTCGAGCTCAGTGCCGGGCTTGCAGAAGAATTCCATTTCCATCTGCTCGAACTCGCGGATGCGGAAAATGAAGTTGCCAGGCGTGATCTCGTTGCGGAAGGATTTGCCGATCTGCGCCACGCCGAAGGGAATCTTGCGGCGGGTGGTGCGCTGGATGTTCGTGAAGTTCACAAAAATGCCCTGCGCGGTTTCCGGACGCATATAAATTTCGTTTTTCGCATCTTCCGTAACGCCCTGGAAGGTTTTGAACATCAGGTTGAAGTTACGGATATCGGTAAAGTTGGAGGCGCCGCAGTCGGGGCATTTGATTTGATTATCTTT
>CAUBKG010000017.1 GCA_958436475.1 uncultured Clostridia bacterium | reverse complement strand
CGCAATAAAACTCACCATGTGGGCCGTTTCCGGCCCACGGCCCTAAAATCCGCACGCGGCTTCGGGGAAGCCATAGCGCTGAAAAAACAGCATAACGATAAAATACAGGGCGGTTAACGCAATATAAAGGGATTCTAGAAATAAGAGGAAAAACCTGCTTTTTTGGGGGATAATTATATATTATGTTCCTCCATCAATTGACATTCCTTTACAGAATATTTATAATGTTTCAAAAAAATTTATTAATTAAAAAACAGGATTTGAATGGAAGGAACATCTATAGGAATGGCAGGCAGGAAAACAGCGGCAATATTGTTCACCGTCACATTTTTGATAACCAGTATCTTTACAGGCTGCGGAGAGAAAGCAGAACGCATTGCAGAGATCCGGCTGGATTATGATAGCTTTGATTTTGCTGGAGTAGAAGGCCTGTCGCAAATTTCTCCGGATGCCGTTATTCCGGAATATTGCTCCGAAGTGTCTATTGGATATACGCAGGAGGACGGTACGAACAAGCTGTTGCTTTTTTCTCAGCCCGTGCAGTATATGAATTCCAGCGGGAGCCTGGAGCCGATTGATACCAGAATCAAAAATGCCGATCCATCCGAGGAGCGGAAGGGTTATATTTATCAAACCGCAAGCTGCGATATCAACGTATATTATCCTGAACATTTATCACAAGGCAGCGGGATCAAATTATGCAGTGAAAAGTATGAATACGAGCTTAGGCTGAAAAACAACAAAAAGCTGTTTTCACAATATGAAATAATTTATGATTTTCTGGGGAACGAGCGAATGGGGGTATCGTATGGCGGCGCTTTCGGAAAGGATACCTGTATGCAGAGCTATCCGTCTTCGTTAGGGGCGCGCAATGAAATCATCCTCCAGAGGCCTGTGGGGGAAACAAAATTTATTTTTGAGTTGAAAGCAGAAGATGCAACGCCCCGTGTGGAGGCCGGAGGATATATTCTTCTGATATCCAACGAAAAGGATGAGGAGGGAAAAGAAATCATTCTGGGGGTGATACATCCGCCGCTGCTGAAGGACGCGAACCAGAACCTCTCGGTAGATAATTCGCTCCGTATCACGGGTGCCGGCGAAAATTTATATGATGTGGAGGTCGTTCTCGACCCGGCCTTTCTGAGCAGTGATACAACGAAATACCCGCTTATGTTCGACTTGTGCACGGAAATGAGAAAGGAAAAGCAGGCGGATACACAGGTGTATTCGAAACAGCCGGATTTAAACGCTTACCTGCGCAACTATACGATAATAGGGGACCATCCGGATTATGGAGAAAGCGAATGCTATGTCCGCTACCAGTTTATTCGTGAATACGGGATTCCAGCCGACCGGATCACCTCTGCCGAGTATATAACCTACAGCCTGACAGATCAAAAGCAAAGCATTTCCGCTTTTTTTGTTTTGGAAGACTGGTGCAGCCTAACATCCAATTGGAACCATAAGGCGCCTTATGGTGAGCAGATCGGTGGGCTGGATGCTTCGGCAGGTGAAATACATTTGGATATCAGCAAGGCGGCCCGGGCTTTTGCGAAGGACACCTCCGGCGCAATGCAAAGCAATGGAATGCTGCTTCGCTCCGGGCAGAAAGGGGGATTCAGCGTTCTGGCATCTTCCGATTCTTCTCTGTTCAATGTGCGAACGGAAATTATTTTCCGGTAGTTTTCTCCAAAATGAGCTGCATGGGCGTTATATATGTAAGAAGGGGTATTGAGAGGTAAGGGCATATGGATTATGTTCGAACGATGGAAGACAAGGATATAGACAAGTGTATCATACAAATAGCCGAGGGAGATATCACATCCCTGAAAAGGCTGTACGATGAATTTCGGATTCCTGTCTATAAATTTGCGCTGTCCATTCTGAAAAGCCATGAGGCGGCAGAAGACGTTTCGCAGGAGACATTTGTCCGCATCCAGATAGGCGCCCCCAAGTTCCAGGCGCGCGGCAATTCCAGAGCCTGGATCTTTTCCATCGTGCGGAATTTGGCAATATCCCAGCTGCGTCAGAATCAAAGGCGGGAAAATTATCGGGAAGGTGCGGCCGCTTTTGACCCGTTTCAGGAAAGCCGGTGTGAGCAGGAAGAAGCGTTTAAAATTTTGGACCTGCTCAACCGTGATGAAAGGGAAATTGTGATCCTGAGGATTCTGGCAGAGCTGAGCCATAAGGAAATTGCACAAACGCTTCGTCTCCCCTGTGCAGCCGTTCGATGGAAGTACGCCTATGCCATAAAAAAACTCAATAGGTTTCTTACACTACAAAGCAAGGAGGAAAGTATGAGCTATGAAGCCGGACGACTCGAAGATCAGAGAGTATCTTCAGAACAGCTTTGAGTGCAATGTCCCCGACTATTGGAAAGAAACTCAAATTGAACACATGAATGGAGCTGAGAACATGAAAAAAGAAAAAAGGTTTATGAAACCGGCAAAATGGACCGGGATAGCAGCCGCGTTTGCGGTGGTTCTGTTCCTCGGAGTGTGGATGATGTCTCCCCACCAGCAGGGCGGGCTTCAGTACGGCAAGGATACGCCGGTCAGGGTTGGTCTATCTCAAACGAAGAATTCCTATGTAAGAGACTATACGTTTGCAGAAGCCTTTGAAGAAGCCGAAACAGTAGCCGATATCACTGTGGTCGAATGGCTTGGTGAGATGGATGAAGAGGGCTATGGGCCTTTAACGTATTTCCGTGCTCACGTGAACGAGCTTTATAAGGATGAGAAAAATACGGGGGCGGCCGAAATTGTGTTCGCACAGGCGGGAAACAGCAAGGAAACGGAAAAAGGAAACCCGCTGTATAAAAACGGCGACCGTCTCATACTCTGCTTTGAACCGATCGGCGATGAGTTCAAGCAGGGAAGAGAAAATTGTTACGGCATTCTGGGAGAAGGCCTGACGGAAGCAAAAGTACAGGAAAATCAAGATTTGCTCTATGTAATACCCAAAAACCGGGGAGAAGAATTTATCAGCGTGGAGTCCGTTCCGGAGGAACAGGCTGAGGCGGTAATTGAACAGATGCTCGATGAAGATGAGGTGCTGGCTTCTGAAATGGATTCCGCAGATGCATTACCTGAAAATGTTTATGAATTGAAAGAGGTCCAAAGGGTCATAGAAGAGTTAAAATAAAGGATGGGTAAGAATGAAAAAAATCAGCGCAATCCTGGCGGTTTTATTTCTTGTTTGTTCGGTTGCAACGGGCGTTTCGGCGCACAGCTCAAGTCAAAAAAATATTCTGAGGTCCAGCCTCATTCCTGAATATGGCAACGGCGTGTATTATGTTGGCGGAGAAAATGTAGGCTGGAGTATTGATGAGAGCCTTCACACCAACGGAACAGCCTTGTATTATAAGTTCAGCCAGAACCTGAGTTCCGCACGGCAGACGATTGCAACAGATGCGGCAAAAAAGTGGAAGGCATGCTCTGCAAGCCTGAGCAACGTGGGAAGCAGCACATCGGTGCCGGGGGTGATCGGAACCATCAGCCAGGCAAGCCTTTCCAACAGCAATATTGTTGCACAATTTTCCGGGAGTGCAGGGGCAAATGGGCATTTAACCAACTGGAGCATCAAATTTAACACAAATTGCAGCACTTCGGCTGACTCGGCGACGATAGCACACGAGTTAGGCCATGTATATGGGCTGAACGATTTATACAGCACCAACGATCCCGATAACCGCTCCCGGCTGATGTTTGGAACAACAGCGTCAACGGCAACCAGACCGTCCTATCGAGACGCACAGGGCTTCCGGGTCATCACCGGAAAGCACACGACGCATTCATTCAGCAGCAGCGGCGTTTGTTCGGGCTGCGCGGGGATCAAAAAATAGCGATTTGCCCCGGCACTCAATTTTTTAAAACATAATATTTTTGTTAAAAAGGCCGGCTTCGTTGTTCAGCGAGGCCGGCCTTTGCCGCCCCCATAGCAATTGTGGGCAAAGGAAAACAGAGAGGAAATTTTACGGCGGAAAATCGTAAAACCTTCCCCTCGGGTGGTATACTTTAAACGTTGACAAAGCCAGAGAAAAGAGGTAAGATAAACGCGAAAAACATTTGTTCGAATTTTTTCTGCGGGGGACGGCAGGCAGGAGCAAGCGTTCCGTATGGGAAATAAGGGAGAAACACGTTTATGAGCGAACAGAAATTTGAATTGGTATCGTCCTACCGGCCCACGGGAGACCAGCCGGAGGCCATCGCCCGTCTGGCGGAGGGCCTTCGCCGGGGGGATAAGGAGCAGACCCTGCTCGGCGTTACCGGCTCGGGCAAGACCTTCACCATGGCAAACGTCATTGCGGAGCTGAACCGGCCGACGCTGGTCCTCGCGCACAATAAGACCCTTGCGGCCCAGCTCTGCACGGAGTTCCGGAGCTTTTTCCCCAATAACGCCGTCGAGTATTTTGTCTCCTATTACGACTATTACCAGCCGGAAGCGTACATTCCCGGAACAGATACCTATATTGAAAAGGATTCCGCCATCAACGATGAGATCGATAAGCTGCGCCATTCGGCCACGGCCTCGCTTTCCGAGCGGCGGGATGTGATTATCGTCGCCTCGGTTTCCTGTATTTACAGCCTCGGCAACCCGATCGATTACCGCAATATGATTATTTCCCTGCGGCCCGGCATGGAAAAAAAGCGGGACGATCTTTTGAAAAAACTGGTATCGCTTCAATATGAACGCAACGATATCAATTTTGTGCGCAACAAGTTCCGCGTGCGGGGAGATGTTGTGGAGATCCTTCCGGCGTATTCAGGGGACAACGCCATCCGCGTGGAGTTTTTCGGGGACGAGATCGACCGCATCACGGAAATAAGCAGCCTCACGGGCGAGCTCAAGGGAGAGCTGCGGCACGTTGCCATTTATCCCGCATCGCATTATATCGTTCCCCAGGATAAAATGAACGAAGCGCTCCAGAATATTGAAAACGAAATGGAGGAGCGGGTCCAATTCTTCCGCGAGCAGGAAATGTTCATCGAGGCGCAGCGCATCCGCCAGCGCACGGAATACGATGTGGAAATGCTGCGGGAGATCGGCATGTGCAAGGGAATCGAAAATTATTCCCGCGTGCTGTCCGGCCGGGCGCCGGGCTCCACGCCCTTTACTCTGCTGGATTATTTTCCGGATGATTTCCTTTTGTTTGTGGATGAATCCCACGTGACCCTCCCGCAGGTGCGGGGCATGTACGGCGGCGACCGCGCGCGCAAGAAAAACCTTATCGATTACGGATTCCGCCTGCCCTCCGCCTATGATAACCGCCCCCTCGATTTCGAGGAGTTTTACCGGCACATCAACCAGGCCGTGTTCGTCAGCGCCACGCCCGGCGGGCTCGAGCGGGAAAAGAGCACGCAGATCGTGGAGCAGGTCATCCGGCCCACCGGCCTGCTCGACCCGGAGATTGAGGTCCGCCCCGTGGACGGCCAGATCGACGACCTCGTTTCCGAAATCAATCTCCGCGCCGGCCGGAAGGAACGCGTGCTGGTCACCACCCTCACGAAGAAAATGGCGGAGGATCTCACCGAATACCTGGAAAACCTGGACGTCCGCGTGCGGTATATGCATCACGATGTAGATACCATGGAACGCATGGAGATCATCCGCGACCTGCGCCTCGGCGAATTCGATGTGCTGGTGGGCATCAACCTCCTGCGCGAGGGGCTGGATATTCCGGAGGTTTCCCTTGTCGCCATCCTGGATGCGGATAAGGAGGGATTCCTTCGTTCGGAGACTTCTCTCATCCAGACCGTGGGCCGCGCCGCCCGGAACGCCGGCGGCAAGGTCATCATGTACGCCGACACGGTCACCGATTCGATGGAGCGCGCCATCACCGAAACGGAGCGCCGCCGCGCCATCCAGAAGCGTTATAATGAGGAGCACGGCATCACGCCGAAAACCATCCAAAAGGAAGTCAGCGATATCATCGAGATATCCGTTCCGAAAAAGGCGGAAAAAGCAGGAAAGAGCGGCCGCAAGCTTTCCCGCAAGGAGCGCGAGGAGCTGATACTCCAGCTCACCCGTGAAATGAAAAACGCCGCGAAGCTGCTGGAATTCGAACACGCCGCCTATCTGCGCGACCGGATCAACCAGCTCCGCGAGGGAAAATAGGCCGGCGCCTTTCAGCCGGGCCGGAAAAAGGGGAAACAGCTTATGTCGTCCAAAAGCATTGTAATCAAAGGGGCCAGGGAGCATAATTTAAAAGATATCACGGTCGAAATCCCGAGGGATAAGCTGGTCGTGCTTACCGGGCTTTCGGGGTCGGGCAAATCGTCGCTCGCCTTCGATACCCTCTATGCCGAGGGCCAGCGCCGGTATGTGGAATCGCTTTCCTCCTATGCCCGCCAGTTCCTCGGCCAGATGGACAAGCCGGATGTAGACAGCATCGAGGGCCTCTCTCCCGCCATCTCCATCGACCAGAAGACCACCTCGCGCAACCCGCGTTCCACCGTGGGCACGGTAACGGAAATTTCCGATTACCTCCGCCTTTTGTACGCCAACGTCGGCATTCCGCACTGCCCGGTCTGCGGCAGGGAGATTAAGCAGCAGACGGTGGACCAGATCGTCGACCGGGTCATGGAGCTGCCGGAACGGTCGAAAATCCAGATCCTCGCCCCGGTCATCCGGGGAAAAAAGGGCGAGCACGTGAAAGAACTGGAGGCCGCCAAGCGTTCGGGCTTCGTGCGCGTCCGGGTGGACGGCAATCTTTACGATTTATCCGAGCAGATAAGGCTCGAAAAGAATAAAAAGCATCACATCGAAATCGTCGTGGACCGCCTCGTGGTGGGGGAGGGAATCGAATCCCGCCTCACCGATTCCATCGAGACGGCCTCCGGCCTCACCGGCGGCCTCGTGCTGGTGGATGTGATCGGGGGAAAGGAGATCCTTTTTTCCCAGAATTACGCCTGCCCGGAGCACGGCGTCAGCATCGAGGAGCTTTCGCCCCGCATGTTTTCCTTCAATAACCCGTACGGCGCCTGCCCCACCTGCACCGGCCTCGGCGTTTTCATGCGCATTTCCCCCGACCTCGTGGTGCCGAACCCGGCGCTCAGCGTGAGCGCGGGTGCCATCCGCGGCAGCGGCTGGCGCTATGGGGAAGACGGCACCATTGCCAAAATGTATTACGACGCGCTGGCCGAGCATTACAGCTTTTCGCTCGATACCCCCTTCCGCGACCTTCCGGAGGAGGCGCAGCAGGCCCTGCTTTATGGAACCGGGGGCGAAAAGATCAAGGTGAAGCGTTCGGGCGAATACGGCCGGGGTACCTATTATACCGATTTCGAAGGAGTTATCAACAACCTCCAGCGCCGTTATGAGGAATCGCAGAGCGAGTGGGCCAAGGCCGAGCTCGAAGCGTACATCAATCCCGTCCCCTGTTCGGACTGTAAAGGCGCGAGGCTCCGACCGGAAACGCTTGCCGTTACGGTGGGCGGCAAGAATATCGATGAGGTTTCGCATCTTTCCGTGAAAAACTGCCTGGAATTTTTCCGCACGCTGAAGCTTTCGGAAAAGGAGGAGATGATCGCCCGCCAGATCATTAAGGAGATCCGCGAGCGACTAAGCTTCCTCGAAAGCGTCGGCCTCGGCTACCTGACGCTGGCGCGCTCGGCCGGGACCCTCTCCGGAGGAGAAAGCCAGCGCATCCGTCTCGCCACCCAGATCGGCTCCTCGCTGATGGGCGTGCTGTATATTCTGGACGAGCCGAGCATCGGACTCCACCAGAGGGATAACGACCGCCTGATCGCCACGCTTAAGCGCCTGCGGGATCTCGGAAACACCGTGGTGGTAGTCGAACACGATGAAGACACCATGTACGCCGCCGACCATATCATTGATATCGGCCCCGGGGCGGGTTCGCATGGCGGGCACGTCGTCTGCGCCGGAACGGTGGAGGAAATCAAGGCCTGCCCGGATTCCATCACGGGGCAGTATTTGAGCGGCCGCCGGCAGATCGAAATCCCGCAGAAGCGCCGGAAGGGCAGCGGGAACGTTTTAAAGATCATGGGCGCGGCGGAAAACAACCTCAAGAACGTGAACGTAAAAATCCCACTCGGCACCTTCACCTGCGTCACCGGCGTGTCGGGCTCGGGAAAATCCTCGCTCGTCAATGAGGTGCTGTATAAGCGCCTCGCGGCCGACCTGAACCGTGCGAGGGTGCACGCGGGCCTCCACCGTTCCATGGAGGGCATCGAGCACCTCGATAAGGTCATCGATATCGACCAGTCTCCCATCGGGCGCACGCCGCGCTCCAATCCCGCAACCTACACCGGCGTGTTTACCGATATCCGCACGCTGTTCGCCCAAACGCAGGACGCCAAAATGCGCGGCTATACTGCGGGCCGCTTTTCCTTCAACGTCAAGGGCGGGCGGTGCGAATCCTGCCAGGGAGACGGCATCCTGAAAATCGAGATGCACTTCCTGCCGGATGTATACGTCCCCTGCGATGTGTGCGGTGGGCGGCGGTATAACCGCGAAACGCTCGAAATCAAATACAAGGGCAAAAGCATATACGATGTGCTGGAGATGACGGTGGAGGAAGGCATGCACTTTTTCGAGAGCATCCCGCGCATTTATAAGAAGCTGCAAACGCTGTACGATGTGGGCCTCGGCTATGTGAAGATCGGCCAGCCCGCCACCACCCTTTCGGGCGGCGAGGCGCAGCGCGTCAAGCTCGCGACCGAGCTCTCGAAGCGAGCCACCGGCCGCACGGTGTATATTCTGGACGAGCCCACCACCGGCCTGCACACAGCCGACGTGCATCGCCTGCTCGAGGTGCTGCAGCAGCTGGTGGACGCGGGCAACACCGTCATAGTCATCGAGCATAACCTGGATGTGATTAAAACCGCCGATTATATTATCGATCTCGGTCCCGAGGGGGGCGACGAGGGCGGCACCGTGGTCGCCACGGGAACGCCGGAACAGGTGGCCGCGTGCGAAAAATCGTACACGGGAAAATATCTCCGTCCCGTTTTGGTGAGAAACTCCTAAAAGCCCCCGGGGGCGGATGGAATAATTGTCTGAATAGATGAAATAAAATGGTAGAAAAAAGCGTTCGTCTATGCTAAGATAATAAAGATAATGTCCCCTCAGCCGATAAGAGGCAACACGGTTTCCCGGGGCGGAAGCAGCATGCAGCGCCGTTATCCTCGCTGCCGGGCGTATTGCCTCTTATCCGCTGGGGGTGTAAAAAAACGGAGGAATCACAATGAATCTCAAATCTTCTAAGAAGGTTGAAACCAACCGCTACGAGCTGGTCGTGGAGATCGACGCGGAGGCGTTCGAGGCTGCGCTCAATCGCGCATACAAAAAGGAAGTTCGCAAGATCAGCGTTCCCGGCTTCCGCAAGGGTAAAGCGCCGAGAAGAATGATAGAGAAATTATATGGAGAAAGCTTTTTCTACGAGCAGGCCGTGAACGACCTGTATCCCGCCGCGCTGGAGGAAGCCGTGCAGGAAGCGAATCTCGAGGTTGTCGATCACAAGATCGATTTCGATATCGAGAGCATCGGCAAGGAAGGCCTCACCTTTAAAGTCGTCGTAACCGTGAAGCCGGAGGTGGAGCTCGGCGAATATAAGGGTCTACCCGCCACCCTCAAAAAAGCGGAGGTAGCGGAGGAAGAGATCACACAGGAAATCAACCGCCTGCGCGAGCGCAATTCCCGCCTCGTTGCGGTGGAGCGCGCCGCCGAAGAGGGCGATACCGCGGTGATCGATTTCGAAGGCTTCCTCGGCGGAAAGCCGTTTGAAGGCGGCAAGGGCGAAGATTTCAATCTGGCTCTCGGATCCCATCAGTTTGTTCCCGGGTTTGAAGAACAGATTATTGGGCATACTGCTGGGGAGGAGTTCGAAATCGGTGTAACCTTCCCGGAGGATTACGGCTCCGAAGAACTGGCCGGTAAGGAAACCCAGTTCAAAATCAAGCTCCACGAGGTGAAAACCCGCGAATATCCGGAGCTGGACGATGAGTTCGCAAAGGACGTCAGCGAAAGCTGTGAAACCCTCGAAGAGCTGAAAAACGAGATCGCCGGCGACCTTCTTGCGAAGAAGGTGACTGCCAACGAAGAGGCCATGGAAAACGAGCTGCTGGAAAAGGTAGTGGAAGGCATGAAGGCCGAGATTCCGGAAGCCATGATCGAATCCCGCATCGACGAGAGCTTGCGCGAATTCGATTACCGCCTCCAGTCTCAGGGCATGAACCTCGAAGCCTATCTGAAATACACCGGCACGGAAGCGGATACCTTCCGCAAGACCTTCCGTGAAAACGCGGAGCGCCAGGTGAAGACCCGCCTCGCTCTCGAGAAGATCGTGGAGCTCGAAAGGATCGAGCCGACCGAAGAAGAGCTGAATCAGGAATTTGAAAAATACGCGAAGGCTTACGGCATGGAAGTCGAAAAGATTAAGGAGCTCGTGCCCGAAAAGGAGATCGCGAGAGACCTTTCCGTTGCCAAGGCCATCGAGCTGGTGCGCACCAGCGCTGAGGTAACGGAGGAAGCGGCCAAAAAGCCGGCGGCGAAGAAGCCCGCCAAGAAGGCGGATGCGGCCGAAGGAGAAAAGAAAACAGCCGCGAAAAAGCCGGCTGCCAAAAAGGCCGCCGCGGCGGACGGGGAAGAGAAAAAGCCCGCGAAGAAGCCCGCCGCCAGGAAAAAGGCGGAGGAAGCTCCGGCTGAAGCCGAAGAAAAATAAACACACCATTTTATCATTCAGGAGGCGTCAGTATTCATGAGTTTAGTACCAATGGTAATCGAACAAACCAATCGGGGAGAGCGCTCTTATGATATTTTTTCCCGTCTGCTCAACGACCGCATCATCGTCCTTTCGGACGAAGTGAACGATGCGAGCGCGAGCCTCGTGGTGGCGCAGCTGCTGTATCTGGAAAGCCAGGATACTTCCAAGGATATCAGCCTGTATATCAACAGCCCCGGCGGTTCCATCACCTCCGGTATGGCCATTTACGATACCATGCAGTACATCAAGCCGGACGTTTCCACCATCTGTGTGGGCATGGCGGCCTCGATGGGCGCGTTCCTGCTCGCGGCGGGCGCCAAGGGCAAACGCCTCGCCCTGCCGAACAGTGAAATTATGATCCACCAGCCTCTGGGCGGCGCGCAGGGGCAGGCAACCGATATTATGATCCACGCGGAACGGATCGTCCGCATCAAGAAGAATTTGAACCGCATCCTTGCGGAGCGCACGGGCCAGCCTCTGGAGGTCATCGAGCGCGATACGGAGAGGGATAATTTCCTTTCGGCCGAGGAGGCCATGAAATACGGCCTGATCGACCGGGTGATTGAACACCGCTGATTAATTCCGCAAGGCAGAGTGGAGGATACGAATGCCAAAAGAAGACGAAACCAAACGCACCATACGCTGCTCCTTCTGCGGCAAAACGGCCGAGCAGGTTGACCGGCTGGTTTCCGGACCCGGCGTATATATCTGCAACGAATGCATCGAGATCTGCCAGAGCATCATTTCCGGCAGCGAAGCGCTTCCCCGGGCGAAGCGGCGGCAGAGGGAGCCCGCAGCGCCCCTGCCGAAGCCGAAGGAGATCAAGGCCCTGCTGGATGAGTACGTCATCGGGCAGGACGATGCTAAAATGACTCTTTCCGTTTCGGTATATAATCACTATAAACGCATTTATTTCGGAGACGACGGCGGCGTGGAGCTCCAGAAGAGCAATATCCTTCTGCTCGGCCCCACGGGCGTGGGAAAGACCCTGCTCGCGCAGACGCTGGCACGGGTGCTGAACGTCCCCTTTGCCATTGCGGACGCAACCACCCTCACCGAGGCGGGGTATGTCGGTGAGGATGTGGAAAACATCCTTTTAGGGCTCATCCAGGCGGCTGATTTCGATATTGAACGGGCCGAGCACGGCATCATTTATATCGATGAGATCGATAAGATCGCCCGCAAGTCGGAGAATCCTTCCATCACGAGGGACGTCAGCGGCGAAGGCGTGCAGCAGGCCCTTCTAAAAATTCTGGAGGGGACCGTTTCAAACGTTCCGCCGCAGGGCGGGCGCAAGCATCCCCAGCAGGAATTCATCCAGATCAACACCTCCAATATCCTGTTTATCTGCGCCGGCGCGTTCGATGGCCTGGAAAAGATCATCGAAAAGCGCATGGGCCATTCGGGCGTCGGCTTCGGCGCCAAGCTCCGCGATAAGGAGGCCGTGGAAAGCGGCCGCATCCTAGCAAACGTGGAGCATTCGGATCTTATCAAATTCGGCCTGATCCCGGAGCTTGTGGGCCGCCTTCCGGTGGTTACAACGCTCAGCGGCCTCGATGAGGAAGCCGTGGTCCGCATCCTCACCGAGCCGAAGAACGCGCTGCTCAAGCAGTATACCCGCCTGTTTGAAATGGATGGCGTGGAGCTTTCCTTCGAGCCGGACGCTCTGAAGGTCATTGCGCGCAAAACCATAGAGAACCAAACGGGCGCGAGAGGCCTGCGCTCCATCATCGAGCAGGCGCTCAAGCAACTGATGTTCGATATTCCTTCGGACCCTGCGGTCGCAAAGGTCATCATCACGAAAGACTGTGTGGAGAACGGCGCGCCGCCGAAGCTCGAAAAAGACCCGAACCGCAAGCCTGCGAAGCTCTGTATTCCGGGCAAGCCGAAAAACAGGCGCGCGAGCGCATCGTAAATTTTTTTCTATACGTTCACGGAAAATGCGTAAAGGGCAGCGAGCTGCTCTTTATGTATTTTCTTATATTTGAGGGAATTTTGAATCCCGCCAGAAGGAGGCGCTTTTTTATGGAAAAGCCAACCGAATTTCCGATTCTGCCCATCCTTCCGCTCCGCGGATTAGTGATATTTCCGAACATGCTCCTGCATTTTGATGTGGGCCGCAAGCGTTCGGTTGCGGCGCTGAACGCCGCTATGAAGCAAGACCAGATGATTTTCCTCGTTGCCCAGCAGGATATCCGGGAAGACGAGCCGGACGCTTCGCGCCTGTGCTCCACCGGCTGCGTGGCGCAGATCCGCCAGGTTCTGCAGCTTCCGGGGGACGTTTACCGCGTCTTCGTGGAAGGGATCAGCCGCGGCGTAACGCTGGAAATCAAGGACGGCAAGAAATACCTTTCCGGCGCCATCCGCACCCTTGCGGAGCATAAGTCCCGCGCGCCGAAGATGGAACGGGAGGCGCTCACACGCCGCCTGCGGGAAGCCTTCGGGCAGTATGCCATGGTTGCCCCGAAGCTCCCCCCCGAGGTGGTATTCAATGTGGAAAGCGCCGAGGAGCCGGGCGAGCTTGCCGATTACATAGCTTACAGCATCAACGCCCCGGCGGAGGAAAAGCAAAAAATCCTCGACCAGCTGCATCCCATGCGCCGCGCGGAGGCAATGGTGGCGCTCCTCTTAAAGGAAACGGAGCTGCTGGCGCTGGAGCAGGAGATCAACGATAAGGTCCATGAGCAGATGGACGAAAACCAGAAGGAATATTATTTGAGGGAGCAGATGCGTGTTATCAGCGAGGAGCTGGGAGAGGCGGAATCCCCACTGACCGAAGCGGAAAAATACCGCGAGCGCATCAGACGGCTGAATGCGGCGAGTGAAGTGAAGGACAAGCTCTTCGAGGAAACCGATAAGCTGATGAAAATGCCCTACGGCTCGCATGAGGCGACGGTGGTGCGGGGGTATCTGGATTTCTGCCTGTCGCTCCCCTGGAACAAGCAGACGCGCGCGGAAATAGACCTTTCCCGCGCGGAAAAAATACTGAACGCGGGGCATTACGGTCTCGGGAAGGTAAAGGAGCGCATCCTCGAAATGCTGGCGGTGCGCAGGCTGAACCCCGATATTTCGGGCCAGATCATCTGCCTCGTCGGCCCTCCGGGCGTGGGCAAAACCTCGATTGCGCGCTCCATTGCGGAGGCCATGGGCCGGAAATATGCGCGCGTATCGCTCGGCGGCGTGCGGGACGAAGCGGATATCCGCGGCCACCGCAAAACCTATGTGGGCGCCATGCCCGGCCGCATCCTTTCCGCCATCCGGCAGGCCGGGGTGAACAACCCTCTCCTGCTGTTCGATGAGGTGGATAAGCTCGGGAGCGACTTCCGCGGCGACCCCTCCTCCGCGCTGCTTGAAGCGCTGGACGGCGAGCAGAACAACACTTTTGTGGACCATTACCTCGAAATCCCTTATGATTTGAGCCATGTGGTTTTCCTCACCACCGCCAACACGGTGGATACCATTCCCGCGCCGCTCCTGGACCGTATGGAGGTGATTCCGCTTTCCACCTATACGCCGGAGGAAAAATTCCATATCGCTAAAAAGCATTTGATCCCGAAACAGCGCCGGCGCCACGGCCTGGATTCCAAACGCCTCGCCATTCGGGACGGCGCCGTCCGCCTGCTGATCTCCGGCTACAGCCGGGAGGCGGGCGTCCGCGAGCTGGAACGCCAGATCGCTTCTCTCTGCCGCAAGGCGGCTAAGCGTATCGTGGAGGGCAAAAGCGAACACGTCACGGTCACGGAAAAAACGGTCTGCGAAATGCTCGGCGCACCGAAATATCTGCGGGAGGAGCTTTCCGGCAGCGATGAAATCGGCGTGTGCAGCGGCCTTGCGTGGACGAGCGCCGGAGGCGAGCTTTTAAAGGTGGAGGCTGCCGTCATGCCGGGCAGCGGCAAGCTGGAGCTCACCGGATCGCTGGGAGACGTCATGAAGGAATCGGCGCGCGCCGCCGTCACGCTGATCCGAAGCCATGCGGAAAGCTGGGGCGTGCCGCAGGATTTTTATAAAACCAAGGACATCCATATCCACGCACCCGAGGGCGCCGTCCCGAAGGACGGCCCATCCGCCGGCGTCACCATGTGTACGGCGCTGGTATCCGCCCTCACGGGAGTGCCCGTCCGTTCGGATGTAGCCATGACCGGTGAAATCACCCTGCTCGGCCGTGTGCTGCCCATCGGGGGCTTAAAGGAAAAAAGCATGGCGGCCTATAACGCCGGCATTTCCACCGTGCTGATCCCGAAGAAAAACCTGCCGGATTTGGAGGAGCTCGACGGCGCGGTGAAAGAGCATATCCGCTTTGTTCCGGCGGAAGATATTCGAACGGTGCTCCGCACCGCTCTCGTGCGGGACGTCACCGCGGAAGAAGCCCCGGCGGCTGCGCCCGCCCCTATTTTACCCGATTCCGGCGAACCGGCGGGCATTCGAATGTAAAGGAAAGAAAACGATGAAATTTGAACAGGCAGTTTTTGAAGCGGCTTTTGGAACAGGAAAACAGCTCCCGCCCTCCGCGGTACCGGAGGTGGCCTTTTCCGGGCGTTCCAACGTGGGAAAATCCTCGCTGCTCAATAAGTTATTCAACCGAAAATCGCTCGCCCGGGTGAGCGCCACGCCGGGAAAAACCATCACCGTGAATTTTTACCGGGTGGGAGAAGCGCGCATGGTGGACCTGCCGGGTTATGGCTATGCCAAGCGGTCGCAGGCAGAGCGCCGCCGCTGGAGCGAGCTGATGGAAACGTATTTTTCCGGTAAAAGAGATATCCGGCTGGTGGTGCAGCTCATCGATATGCGCCATCCCCCAACGGAAGACGATTTCCAGATGCTCGAATTTCTCCGGCACATGGAAATTCCCTTTGTCATCGCACTCACAAAGAGCGATAAACTGAATAAAACCGAGCGCGCCCGCCGCCTGGAGGGCTTCCGGGAGGAGCTGGCGTTTTTAGACCCTCCGCCCGTGTCCGTGCCGTTTTCCTCTGCGAAGGGAGAGGGCGTGGAAGAGCTGAAGCGCCTGATCGAGGCCCAGGTGGCCGGGGAATCACGCGGATAAAATTTTAAAACGGGAGCTTTACTTTTGCAATGTAACGTGATAAAATTTTATTGAAGTAAAGGAGGCTGCCCTATGAACAACAAGCTCAAAGATGAAAATATCGATTTTCTGTTTCAAGCCATCCTGAATCTGAAAACGGTGGATGAATGCTACGATTTTTTTGAGGACCTGTGCACCGTGCCGGAGCTCAAAGCCATGTCCCAACGCTTGGCAGTGGCGTATATGCTCAGCCAAAGAAGCGTATACAGCGATATTGTGAACAAAACGGGAGCCAGCACCGCCACCATCAGCCGCGTGAACCGTTCCCTCAATTATGGATGCGACGGATATTCCCTCGTGTTCCGCCGCCTGTTCGAGAATAAAGAATAATGAGCGGATACGGCGAATTTGCTTCGTATTATGACGCTCTCACGGGCAATGTGGACTATGCGGCCCGTGCGGGCTATCTGCTTGAGCTTTTCCGGCGTTTTGGCAGGGAACCCACCCTTTTGCTGGACGCCGCCTGCGGCACGGGCAGCTTTTCCCTTGCGTTTTCGAAGAAGGGGATCGAGGTCATTGGAATAGATGCCTCTGAGCAAATGCTTTCGGCGGCGCAGGCCCGCGCGCTGGAGCAGGGGGAAAGCATCCTTTTTTTAAAACAGAACATGCAGGAGATCGACCTGTATGGTACGGTGGACGGAGCCGTTTGCTGCCTGGACAGCGTCAATCACCTTCTTACCGCACGAGACGTTTCCCGCTTTTTTTCACGCGTCTCGCTGTTTTTGGAACCGGGCTGCCTTTTTTTGTTCGACGTAAACACCCTTTACAAGCACGATACGGTGCTGGGCGGGAACACCTTTGTGTACGATACGGATGAGGTCTACTGCGTTTGGCAGAACGAGTCGGGAAAAGACCATACGGTCACCATTTCGCTGGATTTTTTCGAGCGGAACGGGGAAACGTATATCCGGCGGTGCGAACGCTTCCGCGAGCGGGCGTATTCGGAGGAGACGCTCTGCCGCCTCTTGGAAAAAGCAGGGCTCGAAACCCTTGCCGTGTACGGCGAGCAGAGCTTCCTGCCTCCGAAGGCGCAGGAGGAACGCGTGGTGTTCGTTACAAAGAAACGATAAAAGGAATTAAAACAGTATGGGAAAAATCGTACGATGCATTTCAAAAGACGGCAGCGTGTTTGCCACCGCGGTGGACGCAACGGATCTCGCGGCGCGCGCCGAACAGATTCATAAAACCTCGGCGGTGGTCACCGCCGCTCTCGGCCGCCTGCTTTCGGCCGCTTCCATGATGGGGTATCTGCTGAAGGGGAAGGAAGACAGCGTCACCCTCCGTGTGAAGGGAGATGGGCCGGTCGGCACGGTCATCGCCGCGGCAGACAGCAGCGGAAACGTCCGCGGCTACGTCGGCAATCCTGTGGTCGAGCTGCCGCTGAATGAAAAAGGCAAGCTGGATGTCGGCGGGGCCGTGGGAAAAAACGGCGCACTGTATGTGATGAAGGATCTGGGGCTGAAGGAGCCGTATATCGGCTCGGTGCCCCTCATTTCCGGGGAACTCGCGGAGGAGGTCACCTCTTATTATGCCGCGAGCGAGCAGATTCCAACGGTCTGTTCCCTCGGCGTGCTCGTGAACCCGGACCTCACCGTGCGTGCGGCGGGCGGCTTCCTCGTGCAGCTGCTTCCCTTTGCGCCGGAGGAGACGATAGAAAAGGTGGAACAGGCGATTGCCGCCATCCCGCCCGTTACGAAGCTTCTGGACGGCGGCGCATCTCCGGAGGATATCTGCCACAGGGCGCTTGCCGGGTTTGAAGTGGATTTGCTGGATGAAGCACTGGTGGAATACCGGTGCGACTGCTCGCGGGAAAAGGTCCTCCGCGCGCTCGTAAGCCTCGGAGAGGATGAGCTGCGGGAAATGGCCGAGGAAAAGGACTGGGAAGTCACCTGCCATTTCTGCGATGCGGTTTATCGCTTTTCGGGAGACGAGCTGCGCGCCCTTATCAGGAAATAGCGGCGCGAGGGAAAATGGCATAAAAACGAGCCCTTCGGTCAGGCAAGTCCGAAGAGCCCCACAGAGAAAGTATGTAATTTTTCGATGGACGGCCCGCCCGCCGCATGCCGATGCGGAGCAGAAGGCGGCTGCCATGGCATAACCGGATTGAATTCCTTGGGCGAGGATCGAGCCTCTGCGGGCCGCCGGTCAGGATAGGGCATGTTCGTTTTTCTAGCCGCGCGCAGTTTTAAGGATGTGGGCCGTTTTCGGTTCACATGGCCATTTTTATTGCAAAGCAATAAAAAATAGCCGCAAATGAAGCGCCATTTTTCAGTGGAGCTGTTTAGCGGCTGTTTTTTTGGCGCTTCGGCCTCGAGGAGGCCGCGCGCTGAGATTTTACGTCCGTTGCCCGTGCAGCGGGCAACATGGACAATTTTATAGATTGCCTGCGGCAATCTATAAAAATTCGCTCCTGTCAGGCAGCGCCGGGAAACAGGCGGTAAAAATCGTGCGCCAGGGGGGAGCCGCTCAGAACATTTTAATGCGGCAGGGCATAGCGGAGGATGTGGAGAAGGCTTCTGCAGTTTCGCCGCCGGTGTGGGAAGCGATGCCGGGAGGTGCAGCGGAAAGAAGAGGTTTTATGCATTGCACGATGCATCCGCTGGCCGAAGCGTTTGGAAAAAATAAGCTGTGTGCGGAGCCCCCCTTCAGAAGGAAGCTGCACGGCCTGATTTTCCAAATAAGCGCGGCAGGCGTTCCGCATGTTTTTTGAGCCTTGCATATTCCCATGGCCGTCCATGCTGCAGGTCTCCTTATAGAAAATAACGGATTTGTAAAATCGAACCATTTACAATATCAACCAAACGATAAGGTGTTTTGTTACATAAAAATAAAATAATTTAAATTTTTATAAAATTTTACATACATAACCTCTTTTGTTCCCGTTCCATACCGCCCTGCAGCTTCCTATCCGGGAAATGAGAGAAAATCCCTATGGGTTCTTGACAATAGCCGGAGGGGTGTGCTAAAATACCTTCTGTTGCAGATGCGCGGGTGTAGTTCAATGGTAGAACCCCAGCCTTCCAAGCTGGTCGCGTGGGTTCGATTCCCATCACCCGCTCCATGTCGCCGCGAACTGCATATCGTTCGCGGCGGCTTTTCTTAACAAAAACAATGCGCCTGTAGCTCAGCTGGATAGAGCAACTGCCTTCTAAGCAGTAGGCCAGGGGTTCGAGTCCCTTCAGGCGCGCCACGTCGTCGCGGACTTTGTATCGTTCGCGACGACTTTTCTTTTGGAAAAGCCAACGGCTCACTCACGCCGTCGCTCCTCCTTTCCGAAAAAGGTCACGCTGCGCCTTCGCTGCTCGCTTGTAAACGCGCTCACGACGCTCCGGCTTGCTACCAACCCTTTTCGGGTTACGAGAGTTCAAATCCACACTCCAAAACGCCAAAAATATCTTTTTCATAGTCCTTTGACACGTCGGAGCAAGCTTCACTTGCTTCGATTTTTTGAAAAATCAGAGCGCACTTAACGCCGCTGCTCCTCCTTTCCGCAAAAAGTCACGCTTGGCTCGCCTGCTCGGTTGCAAGCACCCTCACGACGGTTCTCTGTCGCTACCAACTTTTTGCGGGTGCGCCTGTGGCGCGTGGCCGCTTTTTTTGTCATCCCAAAAACCCGGATCGGTTTTCACCGTCCGGATTTTTCCGTCCTTGTATCGGCCCTGTTATTTCGATTTTTTCCGTTTTCCCACTTTTTTCATAATATCGCGGTTGAGCGCTTCACGGCGGCCCGCGGTGTATGTTTTTGCATGCAGCAAAAGCTCGTCGGAAAACGCAGCCACGTCTTCGCCCGTGATGTCCAGCACGTGCTTGCCGTCTGCCGCGCCGGCTTCAAACAGGTCGATCAATTCGTATTGAACCTTCAACATGTCTAAGCCGTCTCCCGCCGCAAAGCCCCACATATATTTCTGGATTTTTTCATAAACAAATTGATAATCTCCCGGCAGTGCCTTTACCCTCGCCATCATTTGACGATACTCTTTTTTATCTCCCACCATTTTTTTCAGGATTTCTAACAAAGCGGCCCCTCCTTCAATTGATTGATTTTTGATGAAACGAATTCCCATTTTGCCCAAAACAGGCGCAGCTCTCTGCGCCCGGCGTCGTTGAGCGTGTAAAACTTGCGCGGCGGCCCCAGATCAGACGGCTTTTTTTGTATGTCCACGAGTTTGTTTTTTTCCAGCCGTATCAAGATCGTGTAAACCGTGCCCTCCACAACATCTGTGAAGCCGAGGGCGTTCAGCTGCCGCGTGATTTCGTATCCGTAGGTGGCTTTGCGGCTTATGACTTCGAGGACGCAGCCTTCCAGCACGCCCTTCAGCATTTCCGTAAGGTTCTCCAAAACGTCCTGCCTCCTTTCTGCCTGACAGCGGGTATAAAGTATTACTTAGTACATGGTATATAGTAACACAGAATAGTTTGGCCGTCAACCGGGGGAAAAGTGGTAATTTTTATGGCTAGGCGATACCATCAGAATACAATGTGTTTTTCGCGGAAGCCTGAAAAAGGCAGGTTTATTGCGCGTTTTTGCCATACGCCAGCAAGCCTAAAAACGCCCGCTGCCCTGCCTTTTCCATTCTCCCCGCGAAAAATCTTCGACCTCAAGCGGAAAAATTTTTGCTGCTTTCAAGGCGGCGGAAGCCGCAAGGCCCAGCGCCTTGCTATGACCGGCAACGCCGAAAGCGGCAAAAAGGTTCCGCTTGTGGCGCATCGTACTCGGTTGGTATCGCCTAGATGGGTGAACATATTTAAAATTTTCTTGACATGCCGCAAAAAGAGTGCTATTTTATAAAAGACAGCATAAGATGTTTTAAAACCGCTGAAGCGGAGATAAAGGCGATGATGCTCGCACAGAGAGCCCGGGGCGCTGGGAGCCGGGTCGAAAACAAATCGTCAAATGGGCCGCGGAGGGCGCAGTCAAAGGGCGTTTCGCCTCAGTATTCTGCGACGTTTGGCATACGTTAGTTGCCGGGGGTATGATAGTACCCTGAAAAGTGCGCGGCGTTTTGCCGCGAATCAAGGTGGCACCGCGAGTATTTACAGCTCGTCCTTGGCATTTTATTTTAAAATGCCGGGGGCGGGCTTTTTTCGTGCCCGTGAAGAAGGGGAAGAAAACAATGCGGCAGAAGAAGCGGGCATTTCCGCCCGGGCGGCGATGGCAAAGGGAAAACAGATAACAGCAGGCAGACAGGATAAGGAGGAAGCAGCATGTCTAAAGGAAGATTCGGAACGCATGGCGGGCAGTATATTCCCGAAACACTGATGAACGCGGTCAGCGAGTTGGAAGAAGCCTATGACTTTTATAAGAAAGACCGGCAGTTCAACGAGGAGCTCACCGCCCTGCTGAACGATTACGCCGGTCGTCCCTCGCGCCTTTATTTTGCGAGGAATATGACGGAAGCGCTCGGCGGCGCGAAAATATATTTGAAGAGGGAAGATTTGAACCACACCGGCTCGCATAAAATTAACAACGTCCTCGGGCAGACCCTGCTGGCCAAAAAGATGGGCAAAACGAGGGTGATCGCCGAAACGGGAGCGGGTCAGCACGGGGTCGCCACAGCGACCGCCGCCGCGCTGATGGGCCTCGAATGCGAGGTGTTTATGGGCGAGGAGGATACGAAGCGCCAGGCCCTCAACGTTTACCGCATGAAGCTGCTCGGCGCGAAGGTGCATCCGGTGTCCTCCGGCACCGCTACCCTCAAGGACGCGGTATCGGAAACCATGCGCGAATGGACGAAACGCATTGCGGATACCCACTACGTGTTGGGTTCGGTCATGGGGCCGCATCCGTTCCCCACCATCGTGCGGGATTTTCAGGCTGTGATTTCCAGGGAGATCAAGGAGCAGATGATGCAGCTCGAAGGCCGGCTGCCCGATGCGGTGGTCGCCTGTGTCGGCGGCGGCTCCAACGCCATCGGCGCATTTTACCATTTTATTGAAGAAGAGTCGGTCCGGCTCATCGGCTGCGAGGCCGCGGGGCGCGGAATCGACACCTTTGAAACCGCGGCCACCATCTCTACAGGCCGCCTCGGTATTTTCCACGGTATGAAATCGTATTTCTGCCAGGATGATTTCGGGCAGATCGCCCCGGTGTATTCCATTTCCGCAGGGCTCGATTATCCCGGCGTGGGCCCGGAGCACGCGTATCTCCACGATACGGGGCGCGCCGAGTATGTGGCGGTAACCGACGATGAAGCGGTGGATGCGTTTGAATACCTTTCCCGCACGGAAGGGATCATCCCCGCCATCGAGAGCGCCCATGCGGTCGCCTATGCCGTAAAGCTCGCCGCGCAGATGAAAAAGGATAATATACTCGTGATCAACATTTCCGGCCGCGGTGATAAGGACTGCGCCGCCATTGCCCGTTACAGAGGGGAGGACCTTTACGAATGAGCAGAATCAATCAGGCATTTGAAACGGGAAAAGCGTTCATTGCGTTTCTCACCTGCGGAGACCCGGACCTCGAAACCACCGAACGCCTCGTCCGCACCATTGCGGAAGCGGGAGCAGATGTGATCGAGCTCGGCATCCCCTTTTCCGACCCGGTAGCCGAAGGCCCGGTAATTCAGGGAGCCAGCGCCCGCGCGCTGGCCCATGGAGCCACTACCGATCGGATCCTCGCCATGGTAAAGCGGCTTCGGGCGCAGCTCGATACTCCCCTCGTTTTCATGACCTATGCAAACATCGTATTTTCCTATGGAACCGAGCGGTTCATCCGCGCTTCGGCGGAAGCGGGGATCGACGGGCTGATCCTTCCGGACGTCCCCTTCGAGGAAAGGGAGGAGTTTGCGCCCCTATGCGAAACGCATGGGCTGGATTTTATCCCCCTCGTCACGCTCGCTTCCCAAGACCGCATCGCTAAGATCGCCGAAAAGGCAAGCGGCTTTGTTTACTGTGTTTCCTCCCTCGGCGTCACGGGGGAGCGCGAGCGGCTCGATGCGGGCGTCCGCGAGCTGGTCGGCCGGGTCCGGGAGAATACAAGCGTTCCCGCGGCCGTCGGCTTCGGCATATCCACACCCGGGCAGGCGGCGCAGATGGCCGCCCTTTCCGACGGCGTGATCGTCGGCTCGGCTATCGTCCGGCTGGTGGAACAGCACGGCAGGGAAGCGGAGCCCTATGTCTATTCGTATGTGAAATCCATGAAAGACGCTATGCGTGCTCTTTAGGCGCAGCGCAGATAAGGAGCTGTTTATTATGTATAAGGATATTATGACCAAAATCACCACCCACCAGGAGCTGAGCGAGCAGGAGATTTTTGAGCTGATCGGCGCGATCAACCGCGACGAGATCAGCGACGTCCAGATCGCGGGCTTTCAGGTCGCCCTGCTGATGAAGGGCGCTTCCCTGGAGGAGATCGCTTCCATTGCCAAGGCCATGCGCGGCAACTGCGTGCCCCTTCGCCCGAAGGTAAACGCCCCGCTGATGGATACCTGCGGCACGGGAGGGGGGCTCAGCACCTTCAATATTTCCACGGCAACGGCGCTGGTGGCCGCATCTGCGGGCATCCCGGTGGCAAAGCACGGAAGCCGCTCCATTTCGAGCCTGTCCGGCAGCGCGGATGTGCTGGAGGCACTCGGGGTCAACATCAACCTGACGCCCGCCGGGGCCGAAAAGCTCATTGAGGAGATCGGCATCGCGTTTATTTACGCGCCGCTGTTCCATCCGGTCATGTGCAAGGTGCTGCCGCCCGAAACGGAGCTCGGTATCAAAACCATTTTTTATACCATCATCGGCCCGCTCATCAACCCCGCTTTTGCGCCCTGCCACCTGCTCGGAGTGTATCGGCCCGAGCTGCTCGATACGGTATCGTATGTGGCAAAGGAGCTCGGGTATACGAACGCCATGTTCGTCCACGGGCTGGATGGGCTGGATGAAATTTCGCTTCTCGGCCCCACCCGCATCAATCAGTTGAAAAACGGTGAAATCACCAGCTTTGAAATTTGCCCGGAGGATTTCGGCATGGAGCGCTGCATGCTGGAGGATATCAAAACCGGCACGCCGGCGGAAAACGCGGAGACCATCACCGGTGTCTTCCGCGGGGAAATTACCGGCCCGCGCAAGGATGCCATCGTGCTCAACGCCGCCGGCGCGCTGATCGTGGGCGGAAAGGCGGCGGATTTCGAAGAGGGAATCCGCCTTGCCCGGAGCCTCATCGAAAGCGGAGCCGCGCTGCATAAGCTTGAGGAGCTACAGTCCCGCTCGCGGGCCATTGCCGGTACGGCGGAATGAAGGGCTTTTTGGAAAGCCTGCGGGCGGCTAAGGAAAGAGGAATCGTTCCGGTCATTCCGGATTTCAAAATGGTGTCCCCCAAAGACGGCCCGCTTTTCGCGGGGCTCGACCCCATCCATGAAGCGAAGCGCATGGAACAAAACGGCGCGCCGGCCCTCTCCGTCGTCACGGAGGAAACGGAGTTCGGCGGCTCGCCCGAGCTCCTGCGGCAGATTGCCGGAGCAGTCGGCATTCCGGTGCTGCGGAAGGATTTCATCCGCACGGCAGACGATCTTCGGGAAACAAAGGCGTGCGGCGCATCCGCCGTGCTGTTCATCCTTTCCTGCATGGAACAAGAAAAGGTCCCCCGCCTTTATGAAGAGGCGCTAAAGCTCGGGCTGGAGCCCTTTGTGGAAGCGCACACGGAAGAAGAGCTTCGCTTTGCCGGAAGCCTTTCCGCAGGGCTCACTGGCATCAACAACCGGGATATCCTGGCCCTCGAGCGGGACGGCGGCACGGTGGATACCACCCGCAGGCTCATTTCCGCCAAGGCGCCGGGGAGCTTTCTCGTCAGTGAAAGCGGGATCATGAGCGCGGAGGACGTCCGTGCGGCAATTTCCGCCGGGGCCGACGCGGTTTTGGTAGGCACCGCCGTATGGAGATCGGGCGACCCGATGTTGTTTTACCGGTCGCTTAGCCGGGCGATGCATACGCCAAAATTGAAAATCTGCGGCCTCTGCCGGGAGAAGGACGTGCTGTACTGCCGGAAGCTCGGCGTGGATATGGCCGGGTTCGTGGCGGAATACCCGGAGCCTGTCCCCTGGAACCTGCCCGCAGAACGGACGGAAAAGCTGATAAGCCTCGTGAAAGCTCCCATGAAGAGCTGCATCGTCACGGGCGGGGGCAGAGAAAAGGTCGTTTCCCTGGCGGAACGCCTCAGGCCCGATTATATTCAGCTCCACCACCGCGAAACGCTCGAGGATACGAGGGCCATTGCTGCCGCCCTGAAAAAAAGGAACATCGGCGTAATCAAAACTCTCCCGCAGGACTCCGCCGAGCGCCGGCGGCAGTTCGGCACGGAAGACGTTTCCACCGCCATGCGTCTGCTGGAAGATGCCGGAATGTGCGCCGCCCTCATAGACCCGCGCACGCCCGATAACGCTGCCGAAGGAGGCCTCTCCGCCGACCTTTCGTTTTATTCTCTCGCCGCCTGCGGCAGCACGCTTCCCGTTGTTCTTGCGGGAGGCGTCAAGCCTGAAAATATAAGGACCATTGCCGAAAAAACAGGCGCGGATATGCTTGATGTGATGACGGGAGCCGAAAGCACCCCCGGAAAAAAAGACGAAAAAAAGCTCCGCCTCCTCGTGCAGCGTCTCCGAAACGAATCGTAGTTTTTTTGCCCGGCTGCTGCGCCGGGCTTTTTTGCGTGCAGCAGCCCCATTCTTCTTGCAGCGCGTGAAAAGGCCCGAAGGGGAATACGCTCCTTCGGGCTCATCATGTTGATTATGGCTTTCGCTTCAGCAGATTGTATATCCTCTGCAGGTCGCCGCTTAGGCTAACTCCCGAATCGATAATCGCCTGCAGCGTATCGTAGGCCTCGTCCAGGCATCGCTGTACCGGTTCGCCGTGCCGATGGGGAAGAAAACCGTCCGGCAGTTCGATGTCCGGATTGTTTTTGATAAAGCTGCCGAGGTAATAATATGCCCGGCCGTAAACGTTGCTGTTTTTATATTTTACGGCCTGTAAATAGCAATTAAGAATTTCCTCCTTGCCGTGCCTGCCTTTCAGTGCCTCATAGTTTTCTTCTAAAAACATACCGTATTTGAGCCATGCAAGCGGGCTGTTCATACGAACGGCGTTTTGAAAGCATTCCTCGGCAAGTGCAAATTCCTCCGGCACCGTGGCATGGAGGTAGGCTTCGTTGAGCGTTGCATAAAAATCGCCGCTCTGCGCGCCTTTTCGGTAATAGGAAATTGCCTCGACCCTGTTTTGGATCAGCCCCGCACGGCCGTTCTGATAAAATTTCCCCAGGCTGTTGAACGCCTTCGGATAATGGAGCTTTGCTGATTTCAGAAAATAGCCGTACGCTATTTTCTCCCGCTCTATTTTTGGCAATTGCTTTTCCAGATAGCCCTGCTCATACATCCAGCCCAGCCTCCACGCCGCGACGCCGGTCGGATCGCAGTCGAGAACGAGGGAGTAATAGTAGTTTGCTTTTTCATAGTTTTTTTCGATAATCACCGTTTGATGGTTTTTTAATCCGTTATGATACAAGTTCCCGAGATAGATGCCCGATAAGGAATGATGGTGTAAAACAGCGGCGTCGTGCAGAAGATTCACCTTTGAGGGTTCGTAGGTATCCAGCCCAAGCGCCAGAAAAAACAGTTTGTTTCCCTCGCTCGAAAGGGTTGCGTTCAGCGATTCGATTTTCGATGATAATTCACGCCGCTGTTTTTCAGCTTCCCTGCTTTTGATTTTAAAATATACAAGGATGAGATACAGGATAAAAAGGAGAACCAGCGGGACGCTTATCACCCAAATGAGGCTCACTTCCCGGTCGATTTTTACGGGAATCTTGTGGTTCAATACAGCGCCCAGTTCCAAGACGGCGATTTCACTAAAAAAGAACAAAAGGATACCGGCTGGCTTTTTCCGGAGCGTTTTGATAAGGTCTTTCATCGCTTGCGTCTCCTTTGTTATGGCGAAGGTTCTATTCAGAAAAAATGATGCGATTTTCAATACTAATTTTACCATAAAAACATAATTTGTAAATAATTTTTGGGCGTTCATACAAAATTGGACAAAAAATCAATCGAAAGCAGAGCACTTCCGGCTTACGCTTGAGCGGGGGAAAGACGTGCCTTTTGCGGTTTCTCCAAGAAATATATCGGCCTTGGGCGGAATGTACGGTTGAGTTTCCGCCGGTCGGATGCTATAATAACAGCAGAAACAGACCCGATTTTCCATTTTTCCCTTCACGCCCGCCGGGGTGCCCGGCGCTTTTTGTTGTTTTTTAGGAGGCGTTTTCTTTGAAACAAACCAAAGGCCTGTTCCGCAGGCAGCTTTTCGGCGGGTTCCGCCGGAAAGACGTTCTTGAATACATAGACGAGCTTTCGGGCGAGGCGATGCAGAAGCAGGCGCGCCTGGAAGAGCAGGAAAGCCGCATGGCGCAGTATGAAGCGCGTATCAGGGAGTATGAGGCGATGGTTATGCAGTATGAAGAACAGGTGAAAGAGCTGAACACACAGGTGGATGGCCTTAGGGAAGAAGCCCGCGGCCTGCAGGAGCAGGTATCCGGCCTTACCGGCGAAGTATCACAGCTCCGCGGGGAGCAGGAGCGCCTGCAGGAAAAGCTCCGGGAGCACCAGGCGGAAACCGCCCGCCGGCACGAGGAAACGGAAAGCCGCACCCGTCGGATGGAAAGCCGCCTCTCCGAGCTTTCGTCGCTCAACGAATCGCTTTCCCGCCAGGTGGAATCTCTTGCATCGAGGCCGCAGGTGCCTCTGGAAACGCCCGCGCATCTCCCGGCCGGGGAAAGCCTGGAATTCAGCATCGGCCAGATGCTGCTCGAAGCGCAAAAGGCCGCCAACCGTATTGTGGAAAGCGCACGCGGCGAAGCGGAGCTTATCGGCAAACAGCCGGAGCAGCAGGAATCGGTGTTCGATGAATTTTCCGAGCTCCGCCGCCGGATCGATGAGCTCAAGTCCGGTATGCAGAGTACGCTTGGCCATTTGGTGAGCGATCTGGACGGCGCCGCCGAAAAGCTGGATGGCTCCCTGTTCGCCCATAACCAGTAATGCTTTTTTCGCCCCGGAAAGGTCGTTGAGAATGAAAACATACCGGCTCCACACCAGTGAATTAAAGACTTATGCCTCCCGCCTGCATGCGGGAGACCGCGTGCTGCTCAGCGGCACGGTATATACCTCGCGCGACGCGGCGCACAAGCGCATCATGCAGGCCATAAACGGCGGCGCGCAGCTTCCCTATGAGCTCGAGGGCGCTGTCATTTATTATGCCGGCCCCACCCCCGCGCCAAAAGGCCTCGCCATCGGAAGCTGCGGCCCTACCACCTCCTCGCGGATGGACGTATATGCACCCGCGTTACTGGACCGGGGTCTTGCGGCAATGATCGGAAAGGGCGGCCGCAGCCGCGAGGTGTGCGATGCCATCGTCCGCAACGGCGCGGTGTATCTCTGCGCTGTCGGCGGCTGCGGGGCGCTTGCCTGCCAGTGTATCCGAAGCTGCGAGGTCATAGCTTATGAAGACTTGGGCTGCGAATCGGCCAAGCGGCTCACGGTGGAGGAATTTCCTCTGATTGTGGCGATAGACTGCTCCGGCGGCAGCCTTTTCGAACGGTAAACAAGTCGATCCGGGCGGGGAATACCCGCCCTTTTGTATTTAGGGAGGAGAACGCCCATGCGACAAATTCTTCGTTTTCTCGAAAATATGCTGCCCTATATGCTGGCGGCTCTGCCGGCGCTGCTCCTGTTCCGTTTCCTGCGGGTAAAGCAGCTCCAAAGGCGGGGAAATCCGTCCGGCCTGCTCCGCGAGGCCGCCCTCCTTTTTTTCCTTCTGTTCCTGGTGGGGCTCGCTTCTCAAACGGTGATTCCTAAAATCGATCTTCTTCCAGGCGGCTCTCTGGCGCTCTCCCAAACGGCGGGGGGAGGAGTGAATCTCGTGCCGTTCGCGATTGTTTCTGACTGCGCGGAGGCGTTCCGCATAGGAGATTCTTCCTATTTTCTTATCAATGTAGTGGGGAATATCGTCATGTTTCTGCCCATCGGCTTGTTCCTGCCGCTGTTATGGCGGGTAAGCGCGCCGCGCGCGGTGCTCGGCGGCTTCTGCGCCTCCCTGTTCGTGGAGCTGTGCCAGCTCCCGCAGCCCCGCGGTACGGATATCGACGATTTGTGGCTCAATACCCTCGGCGCAGCCCTGGGAGCTCTGCTGTTTCTGCTTCTGCAGAAAGCGGCGCCCGCCTTCTGCGCCCGCTTTCGGATTTGCCCGATGCAGAAAAAAGGCTGTGCCGAATGACCGGCACAGCCTTTTTATACAGCGGTAGCATTGGACGCGCATTCAAAAGATCGCATATGCGACCGTTTTTATTCAGTCCCCAAACGAAATCCCAACATTTTTTGCCGTGCTTACGAGCTGGTTACCGGGGGAAACGAATTTGGTTTTACCGGCAACCTCGCAGAGCCTGTTGTCGGTAATCACATCGCCCTTCATAGCCACCGTGCGCCCGTATTTTTCTTCCAGGATCAAACGTGCGGCGTATTCGCCGAACCGGGTGGAAAGCAGGCGGTCGTACGGGGAGGGGGAGCCGCCGCGCTGGTAGTGCCCGGGCACCACCACGCGGGATTCGATCCCGGTGGCCTGCTGGATCTGGTCGGCAATGCGGTAGGAGACGGACATATACGTTTCCTCTGCGCGCACAGCCGCTCGCTTTTTCCCCTTGAGCTTTGCTTCCTCGGTGGTCATGGCCCCTTCCGCCACCGCGATAATGGCGAATTTCCGCTTCTTCTTTTTGGCGCGCTCCTCCACCGCACGGATGAGGGAATCGATGGTGTAAGGGATTTCGGGAATCAGAATCACATCCGCGCCGCCGCTCACCCCCGCATAGAGCGTGAGCCAGCCGGCCTTGTTGCCCATCAGCTCGATCACCATCACGCGCCCGTGGCTGTTGGCCGTGGTGTGGATGCGGTCGATCACGTCGGTAGCGATGTCCACGGCGCTGTGAAATCCGAAGGTCACATCGGTTCCGTAAATATCGTTGTCGATCGTTTTCGGAAGGCCGATCACATGGAGGCCCTCCTGTGCAAGCAGGTTCGCCGTTTTGTGCGTGCCGTTGCCTCCGAGGGTGAGGAGGCAGTCGAGCTTCATTTCCTTATAATTCTTTTTCATGGCGGCAACCTTGTCCAGATTGTTCTCGATCACGCGCATATTCCGGTAGGGCTGGCGCGAGGTACCGAGAATGGTGCCGCCGAGGGTCAGTATCTCAGAAAAATCATCGGGCTGCATCACGCGGTAATCGCCGTCGATCAGGCCGCGGAAGCCGTCCGAAATGCCGATGAACTCCGCATCGAAAAGCTGGTAGGAGGCCCTCGCCACGCCGCGGATGCAGGCGTTGAGGCCGGGGCAGTCGCCGCCGCTTGTCAGGATGCCGATTCGTTTTTTCATAGTTTCGCCTTCCTTTTGAGGAATTTGCCCGCCATAGGGGCCTGGAACGACAAAAGCGGGGAACCCCGCATGCGCAAAAAACAGCCGCTAAACAGCTCTGCCGGAAAAATGACGCTTCATGTGCGGCTATTTTTATAGTATAACGCGCAAAGGGCGTTTTTTCCATAGAAATGATAATTCCCGCCGCCTTTCTCCACAAAATATTGTGGGGGATTCGTCTTGCAATTCAGAGGAAAATGCAATAAAATATTAAATTATGTAACACTACCCTCGGTGTACAAGGGTAACTTTTTATGAAAAATGGGGGTCTCATGTATGGAACAGAAAAAGGTTGCCGTCATCATGGGCAGCAAAAGCGACCTGCCGGTAGTTTCCGGCGCTGTCAAAACCCTGAAGGAGCTCGGCATCCCATTTGAGGTTCATGTCATGTCCGCGCACCGCACGCCGGAAGAGGCGGCGGCTTTTTCCGCGGGGGCGGCAAAAGCGGGCTTCGGCGCGATCATCGCGGCGGCCGGAAAGGCGGCGCATCTGGCGGGCGTGCTCGCAGCGCACACCATCCTTCCGGTGATCGGGATTCCCGTAAAATCTTCCACGCTCGACGGCTTAGACGCCCTCCTCGCCACCGTGCAGATGCCGAAGGGCATCCCCGTGGCGACCGTTGCGATCGACGGAGCAGACAACGCTGCCCTGCTTGCCGCGCAGATGCTAGCGCTAAGCGACCCCACCCTTGCGGACAAGCTCCTGAAGAAAAAGCAGGAGATGAAAGAGGGCGTAAAGAAAGCGGACGCAGAGCTGCAGGAAGAAATCAAAAGTTTATAAGGAAAAGAAACGGAGGCGCAGTGAATGGGGAAGCTCCACGAGGAATGCGGATTATTTGGTATTTACAGCAGCGAAACAGCCGATGTGGCGGGGGATGCGTATCTCGCGCTTTATGCATTGCAGCACCGCGGGCAGGAAAGCTGCGGCATTGCGGTGAATGACAGCGGCGTGTTCACGTCTTACAAAGACTTGGGGCTTGTGCCGGACGTTTTTACAACAGACGTTCTCGGAAAGCTCGGCCAGGGAAATATCGCGGTGGGGCATGTTCGTTACGCCCCGAGCGACAAGCAGGAGCGTGCAAACGCCCAGCCGCTTGTTATGCGCTATGTGAAGGGGACGCTCGCCATCGCCCACAACGGTGCGATCACGAACATTCCGGAGCTGAAAAGCCAGCTCGAACCCGGCGGCGCCATTTTCCAAACGACTTCGGACGCGGAGATCATCGCCTATGTTATCGCGCGGGAGCGCCTGCATTCGGGCTCCATTGAAAAAGCGGTTTCGAACGCCATGAACCTTCTGAAGGGCGCGTATTCCATCGTGCTCACGTCGCCCCAGAAGCTCATTGCCGCGCGCGACCCGAAGGGCTTCCGGCCCCTCTGCCTCGGGCAGACCGAAAGCGGCCAGATCGTGGTTGCTTCCGAAACCTGTGCGTTCGACTGCATCGGCGCGAAATACCTGCGCGATGTGGAGCCGGGCGAGGTCGTGGTGATCGACCGGAACGGCATGCGCAGCCTGAAGGAGCACTGCGGCGGTCCTTCCGCCCTGTGCATTTTTGAGCATGTTTACATCGCCCGACCCGATTCGGTGATCGACGGCGCGAGTGTACATATGGCCCGCCAGAACGCAGGGCGGTATTTGGCGAAGGAGCACCCGGTGGAAGCCGATGTGGTGATGGGCGTGCCCGATTCCGGGCTGGACGCTGCCCTCGGCTATTCCATAGAATCCGGCATCCCCTATGGCATCGGATTCATCAAGAACCGGTATGTGGGCCGCACCTTTATCCAGTCCTCGCAGAAGCAGCGCGAACGGGCGGTGCACATCAAGCTGAACCCGCTTTCCGCCGCTGTGAAGGGCAAGAGAGTCGTGCTGGTAGACGATTCCATCGTCCGCGGCACCACCAGCGCAAAGATCGTGGAGCTGCTCCGCGAAGCGGGGGCCAGGGAAGTGCACATGCGAATTTCCTCGCCGCCCTTCCTGCATCCGTGCTATTTCGGGACGGACGTTAGCAACACCGATTCCCTCATCGCCTGCCGCCTGACCGTTCCGGAAATCTGCCGGCAGATCGGCGCCGATTCGCTCGGCTATTTGAGCCTCGAGGGAATTCATAAGATCGCGCCCGATTCCACCTGTTCCTTCTGCGACGCCTGCTTTACCGGCAATTATCCCGTGGAGGTGCCGGAAAGCACCCAGCCGCATAAATACGATGTGAAGCTATTCAGATAATCGGATGAAGATAAAGAGGAGTTAGAGCATGAATAACAGTTACAGCAACAGCTATAAATCGGCCGGGGTAGACGTTACCGCCGGTTACCGTGCCGTGGAGCTGATGAAGCAGCACGTGAAGCGCACGATGAATGAAAACGTCTTAAACGGCCTCGGCGGGTTCGGCGGCATGTTCGAGCTTCCCCGCGGCATGGAGCGCCCGGTCCTGGTTTCCGGAACAGACGGCGTGGGAACCAAGCTCAAAATCGCCTTTATCATGAATAAGCACGATACCGTCGGCATCGACGCGGTCGCCATGTGCGTGAACGATATCATCTGCTGCGGCGCGAAGCCCCTGTTTTTCCTCGATTACATCGCGGTGGGCAAGAACGTGCCGGAGCGCGTGGCGGATATCGTTTCGGGCGTAGCCGAAGGCTGCGTGCAGGCGGGCTGTGCGCTCGTCGGCGGTGAAACGGCGGAAATGCCGGGCTTTTACCCCGTGGAGGAATACGATATCGCCGGCTTCAGCGTGGGTGCGGTGGATTATTCCAAAATCCTCGACCCCGGCAAGGTCGCGGCGGGGGACGTCCTCATCGCCCTGCCTTCCTCGGGCGTGCATTCAAACGGCTTTTCGCTCGTGCGGAAGATTTTCAATCCCCATAAGGAAAACCTCGGCCTCGTCATCGACGAATTGGGCAAGACCCTCGGGGAGGAGCTTCTCACCCCCACTAAGATTTATGTGAAACCGATGCTCCGCCTCATGGAGGAATGCACGGTCAAAGCGGTCAGCCATATCACAGGCGGCGGCTTTTATGAAAATATTCCCCGCATGCTGCCGGCAGATAAAAAGGCGGTTATCCGGAAGCAGGATGTGCGCGTGCTGCCCATCTTCACCCTGATCGAAAGCACGGGCAATATCCCGGAGCGCGATATGTTCAACACCTTCAATATGGGCGTGGGTATGGTTGCGGCCGTGCCGCAGGAAGAGGCGGACAAGGCCGTCCGCATCCTCCTCGAAGAGGGTGAGGAGGCTTACATCCTCGGCACCGTGGAAAACGGCGAGCACGGAGTGGAATTATGCTGAATATCGCAGTGCTGGTTTCCGGCGGCGGCACCAATCTCGGCGCGCTGCTGAAGGCCGAACGGGAAGGGCAAATCAAAAACGGGAAAATCACGAAGGTGATTTCCTCACGGCCGGACGCTTACGCCCTCGAGCGCGCGAAAAGCTACGGCGTTCCCACCGCGGTGGTGGACCGCAAGGCGATAGGCGACCCGCAGAAGTTCGACGATGCGGTTTACGATGAGCTTGAAAAGGCAGGAGCGGACCTTATCGTTCTGGCAGGCTTTATGTATATCCTGAGCGAGCGGATTTCAAAGCGGTATGAAAATAAAATCATCAACGTCCATCCGGCGCTCATTCCCTCCTTCTGCGGCCCGGGCTATTACGGCCTGCGCGTGCACGAGGCGGCCCTGAAGGCGGGTGTTAAGATCACGGGAGCCACCGTCCATTTCGTAAACGAAGTGGCGGACGGCGGCCCCATCATCCTCCAGGGCGCGGTGGAGGTAAAGCGGGGAGATACCCCCGAAACCCTGCAAAAGCGCGTGATGGAGGAGGCCGAGTGGAAGCTGCTGCCGAAGGCCGTCAGCCTCATCTGCGAAGGCAGGGTGGAGCTGATAAACGGCAGGGCATACGTGAAAGAATAAG
>CAUBKG010000016.1 GCA_958436475.1 uncultured Clostridia bacterium | reverse complement strand
GTAGGGGCGCCCAATGGGCGCCCGTCCTGTCCTGTGCATTCTGCATGGCCTTCTGTGGGCGGGCAATTTTGCTTTCGCGGGCGGCCGGTGGCCGCCCCTACGAGAAGCCCCATATATGCCGCTCGCTTTCCGGAACCGCCGTAGGGGCGCCCAATGGGCGCCCGTCCTGTCCTGTACATTCTGCATGGCCTTCTGTGGGCGGGCAATTTTGCTTTCGCGGGCGGCCGATGGCCGCCCCTACGCCAAAGCCCCATCTGTGCGGCTCGCTTCCCGGAGCCGCCCCTACGCCCAAAGGCCTAATATGCGCGGCTCGGTTTCCTGTGCCACCGCAGGGGCGCCAGTGGGCGCCCGTTCTGCCCCATACCTTCCGCACCGTTTTTCCGTAGGCGGTTTCGGCTGGCGGCCACTGGCCGCCCCTACGCGGTGAAATGGCCCTGCCGAAAGGTCAAAGACGAAAATGGGAAAAAGAAAACCCATCATGATGCTTTTTACCAAAAGCATCATGATGGGTTATTATTTTTATTAGCGGTTGCATGTAACCTGTGTTACGGCGTATCTGCAAAGGGACCCATTGTTTCCGGCGCTTAGTAGATCGCTTCGATCTCTTCGCCGCGGGAAAGCTTTTCGAGGTCTTCGCAGAGCTTCTGGACGGCGGCAGGGTAAACCGAGGCGGTGGTTTTCCCACCGGTCACGAAGAGGTATTCATCGCCGCTTTCTTTATAAACCTCCCATTTGGTAGGCTCCCGGTTTTTATCCGTGAACTGGAGGGTGCAGGTGAGAACAGGGGAGCCGGACGTCGCTTTTTCCGATACCTCCTTGCGGGAGAGCAGGAGGAGATTCGAATAGAACATGGCGCCCCAGTCGGAATCGATGCGGGTTCCATTGAGGATATAACCCGCCTGGCTCTGGGAATGATCGATCTCAAAATCGTATTCCTTGCCGTTTGCCGTGAGGATCACGTGGCTGATCTGGGTGATGTTCCCGGTGAAGAGCCGCCCGCTGAGCACATCCTCGAGCTGGTAATCGCGGTATTCAAGCATGGAGGCGGCAAGCTTGTAAATCAAGGGGTTCTCGTTCACCATCACGTGGATAAAGCCTTCCTCGTCCTGCGGCTTGCCGATGCGCAGGTAATATTCCGCGTCTTCAAACTGGAAGCGCACGGTGGAATAGGGGTTATCCAGCCCGTATTCCGCGATCTGCTCCGCCGTGGGGTGAATGACGGCGATCTCCGCGGCGTCCAGCCCCACGGTGAGGGAGGAAAGGATAGTCTGGACCTTATCGTCCATCGTAAGGGCCGGGAAGGGCTCCGTGATCTCATATAGCTGGGCGGAGGTTTCGTCGTGGTATTTCGTGATGACCAGCGGCTTCTCGCGCGAAGACCCGGCAAGCTCCACGCTCTGGAACTTGAGCGCATCGTTATCCGTGTAAATGGGGATGAGCTGCTTGCTGATATAGGCATCCCGCGTTTTGCTGAAGGTGTCGAGATAAGTGAAGCTTACGATGTATACCGATTCGTCCCCCTCCCGCATGGCGTAGAGGCCGCTGTCGTCCGGCACCGGGGCGCCGATGGAAACGGTTTTCCGGCTGCCGTCCCGGAAGGTGCTTTGGAACTTGACCTGGGGGGCGTCGAGACCGTAATCGCTCAGGTTTTCGGCCTTTTCCGCAATCACGCGGGTGGCGTTGAAGTGGCTGGCGCGCAGGGAAAGCGTATCGAACGCATCTGCCGCGGCGGGGAGGTCTTCATACCCCTCGAGGCGGAGGGCCTTGCTTTTCTTGCCGCCTCTCCCGGTCACTTCGGTCATCACGGCGGTGAAGGAGCCGTCTGAATTCGTTACCTCTACGGCGGTCAGGTCGTCTTCCTTTTCCTCCACCAGTGGGATGCCCTGCGGCTCGTTCTGCAGGCGCTCCTTGTCTTTGTTGCTGCCGACGACCAGCAGGATGACAACCGCCGCGAGCACGAGCACTGCGCCGGCGGCGATCAGGATGTGCAGCAGCTTCTTATTCATCGCTTATTCCTCCAGATCCAGATGCCGAGGCCGATGGCGAGGGTCGCAATCGGGATCAGCAGGATAAAGATACCGAATCCGATCAGAGAGGAAACAAAGGCGTTTACCTGGAAGCTCGTGTCGCCAATGGTTTTGGCGTTGAAGAAAATGCTGGGATTGTCGCGCCCGAGGACGCTGTTGAGGTGGATCATCAGGAAGTCCGCGTTTCCGTATATGGAGGAGCTGAGAACCTCCTCGCTCAGGAAATAGGTGGAGCCGCACACCGAAATGGTGGAGACCGCCTCGCCGCTGCCCCGGATCTCCGATTTTACGAATCCGTTGAAGGGGCCGAAGGTGGCGGTATCGTTGCTCAGGTTCGCGGCCTCCTCCTCATCCATCGGGTAGAGGTAGGCCGATTCCGGCACCGTGAGAAGGGGGGTTACCGTGATATTGGAATCGTCCACATCCAGAATCTCTATGGGGCGGTGGAAGGTGGTGTAGCAATAGAGCTGGTTTTTATTGAGGCGGGAAAAAGTGCTGGTATCCGCGTAATCGAAGTAGGTGATGAGAGGGCTCTGCGAGCCGCTGCGGTTCGCATCGGTTTCCGCAATGAGGCAGCCCGGCGTTACCCGCATGCCGTACTTCGCGAGGAAAGCGTCGAGGTTGGGCAGAGAGGAGGGCTGCTGTTCCGAGGCGATATAAAAGATGTGGCGGCCCGACTTCCCGCCGTTATCGAGATAGGCTTCGAGCTTTGCGATTTCGTCCGCAGTGTAATCCACCGTGGGGGCGCAGATAATGGCCATCACGGAATCGGAGGGGATATCGCTCAGGGTGAGGCTTTCGAGCGTCTGCACATCGTAATTGTTGTTTGCAAGCACTTCGGAGAGATAACCGATGGAGCTGCCTCCATGGCCGCCGATGAGCGTTACGGGGTCGGCGTCGCCCAGCTCGCCCTGCATGATGGCGGAGGTCAGGGCCGATTCGAGGGTCGAGGCGGCGGTGGTGTAATAATACCCTTCTGTGCCGAACTGCATGATATCCCGCAGGGTGAGCACGCGGGTGCGGTTTTCGGTTTCCACGACGATGCTGTTGACGCTGAGGTCGAGGTCCGGGTGGTTGGATTTGAAGGTACCGAAGGCCGGCGACTGCGTATCGAGGAACTTCAGCGTGATGTTTTGATTGAGCTTTTCGTAGTTCTGCAGAAGGGTCACGGCCTGGAGGCCGTAATTTCCGCCGGAGGTATCGATGATGCTCTGGTCCGCCAGCGAATCGGTGCTGAGGAATTCATCTTCGCTGCCGAGCACGGTGATGGTGACCGGCTTCTGGAAGCCCTTTATCATCTCCGCGTTTTCCGCAGAGAGGGAATTTTCCCGCTTGGAGGTCATATCCACCACGAGCGGGTATTTATCCACCAGCATAACGGCGGCAACGTTGATGAGGATCAGGATCGCAAGCATGACGGCGGTCATTAAAATGGCCATGCCGCCGTGGCGGAAATGAGCGGATTTCTGTTTTTTCTCTTTCATGGTTCCGCCTCCTTACAGCCATCTCTTAGATTCCACCACACGCACCGTACCATACAGTGCGAGAGTGGCAATGCTAAGGAAGAATATGATGTTGGAAAAATCGAGCTGGCCGACGATGAAGGCCGCGAACCGCGCCTGCAGGGAAACGGCGGTTACCGCAGTGGTGAGCCACGCCCAGCCGATGGAATTGGCGATGGTATCGATAAAGGTTACGACAATGGCGAAGGCCACCGTGATGACCGCGGCGACGATCTGGCTTTCCGTGAGGGAGGAAATGAACATGCCGATCGCGATCATGACCGCCCCGACGAGGAACAGGCCGAGGAAGCAGGAGAGGAAGAGGAGCCAGTCCGGCTGCTTGAAGAAGGAGAGGACTACCGCCTGCAGGACGGTTACCACCATACCGATGGAGAAAACGGTCAGCGCGGAAAAAAACTTGCCGAGCACGATCGAGGTAACGCTGACCGGCGCGGTCAAAAGGGCCTGGTCGGTCTTGTGGCGGCGCTCATCGCTGAACGATCCCATGGTGAGAACGAAGATGGTGAACAGCACGCAGGTGAACAGCATATTGAACACGAGGGGCATATAGGTGGAGCCCATTGAAAAAATATACTGGAAGAAAAAGCCGGAGAAAGCGAAAAACGCGGCTAAAAAGATATACGCGAGCGGATAGGAAAAGTAAGAGCGCATTTCCTTTTTATAGATTGCTCCCATTATGCATCCGCCTCCTTTTCATCATCGGTTCCGTCCGCGGGGATTTCCGCCGGGGCGTCCGCCCCGCCGTCTTCCGGAGCGTCCGTTTCCGGCTGTGCTCCCGGTGCCGCGGCGTCCTCCTCTTCGCCGGAGCCTTCGCGCGCCGCCGCGTCGTTTGCGGTCAGGCGGATGAAGGCCTCCTCGAGGGAGGGCTCGTTGGATTTCAAATAAATGAGCGGGAGGTTTTCCGCCCGGAGCTTTTCGAAGAGGGGAAGGCGGAAATCGGCGCCTTCTTCCGGCTCCACCACGAATTCGAAGGAACCCGCTTCCGCCGCGCCGGCGCAGTAGCACCCGGCAACGCCTTCGGTTCCCTGCAGAAGGCCGAGGATTTTTTCTTTGCCGCCCACCACGCGCAGCGTGTAGGAGTGGTCGTCTGAAATACCGCGGGCGAGGTTTTCGGCGGTATCGTCCGCAATGATTTTGCCGTGGCTGATAACGATGATCCGCTCGCACACGGCCTGGATTTCAGAGAGGATATGCGAGCTGAAAATGACCGTGTGGTCCTTGCCGAGCGCGCGGATGAGGTTGCGGATTTCGATGATCTGATTGGGGTCGAGGCCGACGGTCGGCTCGTCGAGAATCAGAACGTCCGGGTTGCCGAGCAGGGCCTGCGCGATGCCTACCCTCTGGCGATAGCCCTTGGAGAGCTTTTTGATGAGCTTGTCCCGGTACTGCGCAATCCCCACGAGGCCGCAGATTTCCGCGATGTGCGGCTCCTTCGGGTATGTCACCTTTTTCAGGTCGTATAGAAAGCTGAGGTATTCGTGGACGGTCATATCCAGATAAAGGGGCGGAAGCTCGGGCAGGTACCCGATATGCTTTTTCGCCTCGTTCGGATGCTCGAGGATATCGTATTCCCCGATGGTCACCGTGCCCTCCGTTGCGGAAAGGTAGCCGGTGAGCATGTTCATGGTGGTGGATTTTCCCGCGCCGTTCGGCCCGAGGAACCCGAGGATTTCCCCTGTGGAAACGGAAAAGGAAATATCGTCCACTGCGGTGAAGTTTCCATACCGTTTGGTGAGGTGCTGTACCTCAATCATGGCGTTGCCTCCCAATTCAGATTCATTTCCGGACTGCATGATGAACATCCCCCGGCAAACACGGCGCGCAGGGTTAGGGCTCCGGGGTCAAAGCCGGATTCGCCCGGGCATGCTCATCATACCTGCTGTATCATACCAGACGCGGGGCCCGGAAATGTAAAATATTTTTAAATAAATCGTTACGATTCCCCCTGCGGAGGCGTTTCGCGCCTGAAGAACGAGGAAAGCCCCAGCAGCTCCAGCACGTTGCGGAAGCAGATGCGCTCGAGCGCATCTTCCGTGAGCCCCAGGGAAAAGAGGTGTTCCTTTTCCTTTCCGGGTTCCCACATGGGGTAATCCGAGCCGAACAGCACGTGCTCAGGCGAAAACTTTGCAATCAGGCGCCGGGCGGTCTCTCGCGGCAGCTCGTAAAAGGCGGAGCTGGTATCCACGAACACCCGCTTGCCCGCAAGCTCCTCCTCCGCCTCCTTCCACTGGGACCAGCCGCCGAAATGGGCGGCGATCACGTCCAGCCGCGGAAACTCCCGGAGCACCTTTGCAAGCCGCGCCGGGTGGGAATAGGAATAGCGGTAATCGCCCGTGTGGATGAGAAGGGGCAGGCGGCCCTGCAAGAGGTCGTAAATGCGCAGGGCGGCGGGGTCGTCGATACAGAACTTCTGAAAATCGGGGTGGAGCTTCACCCCGTGCAGGCCGAGCGACAGGATATATTCCGTTTCCTCCTCCAGCTCGCGGTCTGAAAGGCCGGGGTGCAGCGCGCCGAAGCCGATGAGCTTATCCGGATAGCGCGCGGCGCAGTCTGCAATAAAATCGTTGATAGCGCGCACCTGCTGCGGCACGGTGGCGACCGACTGCACGAGAAACGCCTCGATCCCGCCGGCGGCGCCGAGCTCCAGCAGGGTGGAAAGGCTGCCGTCGTAGGAAACGGGGATATCGTAAAACGCTTCGATTCCTTTGGAAGCGCGCGCGGCGATCTTATCGGGGAAAATATGCGCGTGCGCATCGATCATATGCATGAACAAGGCTCCTTTGTGTCAAGATGTAAAACAGACGGCGGAAAAGCCCGCCGCCCATGCTGCCGGATTACCTATGAAAAAGGACAGGAATGTTTTTATTATACATATTAATATAGGGCTTGTCAAAGAGAAAGAAACAAATGCAGAGAAGGAGAAAAGCGCATGCGGAAAAATAGTTTCCGTTTTTTTCTCAAAGCTCTTTACCTTTAAAAAGCGGACGCTATAATAGTAGTGAACAGCGGTGAAAGATTGGAACGAAAGGGGTCGGAACGTGCAGATATGGCGGAAGTTTGAAGACACTCCCGGCCGCATCCATTTGATGGATGAGCTGCGGGGCCTCAGCGTGCTGGCGCTCATTATTTATCACGGCTGCTATGACCTCGCCTATATTTTCAGGCTCGCTCCCGTGCAGCGTTTCCTGCTTTTCATCGACCCGCTCGTTCCCCTATTTGCCGGCTCGTTCATCCTGTTTGCGGGAGTCGCCTCCTATTATACCCGCAGCAACGTAAGGCGCGGCGTGCGCCTCATGCTTCTCTGTCTCGTTATCACGCTCGTAACGTCTTTTATCCCGGGAGAGCGGATCCTCTTCGGCATCCTCCACCTGCTCGCGGCGTGCATGCTGCTGTTTGCGGCCCTGCGCCCCCTGCTCGAAAAAATCCCCCCGCTCACGGGGGTTCTCGTTTCGGCCCTCCTGTTTTTCACCACCTGGCACCTGCCGGCCGGCCGCCTTTCCCTCTTCGGCGTCACGCTGTGGCAGATTCCGGAGGCGCTGCGGTCCGTCCCCTGGCTCTTCCCCCTCGGCCTGCACGGGGCTTCCTTTGCTTCGGCCGATTATTTCCCCCTGTTTCCCTGGCTGTTCCTGTTCCTCGCGGGGTCGTTCCTCGGCGTGTGGGCCAAGGAAGGGAAGCTTCCCTCCTTTGTGTACCGCAGCCGCAGCCGGTTCCTCGCCGTGACGGGGAAAAACAGCCTCCTCATTTATCTGCTGCATCAGCCCGTGCTGATGGCAGTGTTTCTCATCGTATTTCAAACCCGGCCGTTCTGACCGAAGACGGGCTTGCCGCGCCGCTTCGTCCGAACCGGTTCTGTCGCTTGGAAGGGAGCGTATGAAACATGGTTCAGCTCAAATGGCTTTGGAGCGTGCTGAAGGGGCACAAGGTGCTGTTCTGCACCGGCGTGTTCCTCTCAGCCGTCACCTCGGTGATGCTGGTCATTAACCCGAGGCTTTCCCAGACCCTCATCGATGAGGTCATCGTCGGCGGCAAGGTGGATATCCTGCTGCCCATCCTCGGCGTGATGATGGCCGTGCAGCTCATCCGCCTGGGGCTGCGGTACCTCATGGTCATCCTGCTGGAAATTTCCTCGCAGGATATGGTCAAGAAGGTGCGCGAGCGGCTGTATGACATTTTTGTCTGGCAGGATCGCAGCTTTTTCGACCGCATCAGCACCGGCGACCTAATGACCCGCCTCACCGGCGACCTCGAAATGTGCCGCCACACCGCCGCATGGATCAGCTATAACGTGACCGATTCGGTCGTTACCTTCGCGGCGGCGATCATCATGATGCTGGCGGTGGACCCGCTGTTCACTCTGGCGCTCGTTGCCATCACGCCCATCATCGCCGCGCTTACCATCCGGTTTTCGAAAAAGATCAACCCCGAGTATTCGCGCCTTCGTGAAAAGCTTTCGGGCCTTTCCACCGTGGCGCAGGAAAATATCGCGGGCAACCGCGTGGTGAAGGCCTTCACCCGCGAAGCATATGAGATGGATAAATTCAGCGTACATAACACCGCCTACCGCGACGCCGCGCTCGACGCTACCCGCACGCTTTATACCTTCCAGCCCATCATCGAGGGCGTGGCCAATTCGCTGACCATCATCACCGTGCTGGTGGGCGGCCTGCTCGTGATCGGCGGGCACCTGACCTATGGCGAGCTCATGCTCTTTTCCTCCCTCACCTGGGCGCTTTCGAACCCGCTTCGGAACCTCGGGATGGAGCTCAACGACCTGCAGCGCTTTTTCGCCTCCTCCTCCAAGGTGATGGAGGTGTATTATTCGAAGCCCATGATCTGCGACGCTGAGCACCCGGTGGTAAAGGAAGGCCGGTTCGAAGGCGCGCTTTCCTTTGAGCATGTGGATTTCCGCCTTTCCGGGGAGGAGATTTTAAAGGATGTCTCCTTTTCCGTGCGCCCGGGGGAAACGCTCGGCATCGTAGGGGCGACGGGATCGGGTAAATCGACCATCGTCAACCTCATCTCCCGTTTTTACGATGTTTCCGGCGGCCGCGTCCTGCTGGACGGCGTGGATATCCGCTATTATTCGCTTTCCTCCCTGCGCTCGGCTCTCGGCATCGCCACGCAGGATGTGTTCCTGTTTTCCGATACGGTGGAAAACAACATCCGTTTTTCCGACCCCGCCATGACCCGGGAACAGGTGGAGCACTATGCCCGCTGCGCGGATGCGGATGGCTTTATCCGTTCCCTGGAAGACGGCTATGATACGGTCATCGGCGAACGGGGAGCGGGGCTTTCCGGCGGGCAGCGGCAGAGGATCGCCCTTGCGCGCGCCCTCGCGGCCCGGCCCGCCCTGCTGATTCTGGACGATACCACCTCTGCCGTGGATATGAAAACCGAGCAGTATATCCAGAAGCAGTTATCCGGGCTCGATTTCCCCTGCACGAAAATCATCATCGCCCAGCGCGTTTCCTCCGTGATGAACGCCGACCGGATCCTCGTGCTCGACCGCGGCCGCGTGGCCGAAAGCGGCACGCATGAGGAGCTCGTGAAGCAGGGCGGCTATTACGCCTCGGTATACGCCATGCAGTCGGGGCAGGATGCGGGAGGTGAGCCGGTTGCCTAGAAATACGTTCGAAGAAGACGAATCCCTCCGGCTGAAATTCGGCAAAAAGGAAATCCTCAAAAGCGCCCATTACATCGGGCGGTACAAGTGGCGCATGCTTTTGGCGCTCCTGCTTTCGGCGCTGAGCAGCGTGATTGCCCTCACCGGCCCGCTCATCATGAAGCATGCCGTGGATGTGAACATCCCCGCGGGGGATGTAAAGGGGGTTATCTGGCTTTCCGTCCTGCTGGCTGGCACCGTTGCCGTCAGCACCGTGCTCAACATGGTGCGGGGAAAGATGATCGCCCGCGTGGGGCAGGACGTCGTCCACAACATCCGGCACGATATTTTTGAAAAGCTGCAGCTCCTTCCCTTTTCGTATTACGACAGCCGCCCCCAGGGCAAAATCCTCATCCGCGTGATCCACTATGTGAATTCCGTGGCCGATATGCTTTCGAACGGTATCGTGAACATCCTCGTGGAGCTGCTCAACATCCTCTTTATCATCGGCTTCATGTTCGTGGTGGATGCGCGCCTCGCGCTCGTCATCCTCATCGGGGTGCCCATCTTCGCGGTCGTCATTTTCATCATCAAGCCGGCCCAGCGACGCGCCTGGCAGGGCGTTTCCAACAAGACCTCCAACATCAACGCCTTTGTGCAGGAGGCGGTGGAGGGTGTGTCGGTCACGCAGATTTTTGGCCGCCAAAGGCAAAACCGGAAGGTGATGGAGCGGCTCACGGTCGCCGCGCGCAAAACCTGGTTCAAGGCGATTTACGTCACCAACATGGTTTGGTTCTCGGTGGAAACCATTTCCCAAATCGCCTTTTCCCTCGTGTTTATCGCCGGCATCCTGTGGATCAACCCGCCCGTGCTGTTCGGCACCGTGCTCGCCATGGGAACCTATTCGCAGAACCTCTGGAAGCCGATCACCAACCTTGCGAACCTTTATAACAACTTCATCAACGCCATCGCTTATCTCGAACGCGTGTATGAAACGATAGACGAGCCCGTCACCGTGCAGGACCGCCCGGGTGCGAAGGCCCTGCCTCCCGTAAAGGGCGCGGTGGAATTCCGGCACGTGTCCTTTGAATACGAGCCGGGCCAGCGCATTTTGAAGGACGTTTCCTTCACCGCGCGCCCCGGGGAAAGCATCGCGCTCGTGGGCCCCACCGGCGCGGGGAAATCGACCGTGATTAACCTCCTCTCCCGGTTTTACAACATCGATATGGGCCAGGTGCTGATCGACGGCCAGGATATCATGGATGTGACCCTTCCCTCGCTGCGCTCCCAGATGGGCATCATGATGCAGGACAGCTTCATTTTCTCCGGCACCATCGCGGATAATATCCGGTACGGCAAGCTGGACGCTTCCGACTGGGAGGTGGAGCAGGCCGCCCGCACGGTATGCGCGCACGATTTCATTTCCCATTTGAAGCGCGGCTATGAAACGGAAGTAGGCGCGCGGGGAGGCGGGCTTTCCCAGGGGCAGCGGCAGCTCATTTCCTTTGCCCGGACCGTGATCGCGGACCCGCGGGTGCTGATTCTCGATGAAGCCACCTCCTCCATCGATACCGAAACCGAACGCCTCGTGCAGGAGGGCCTCAGCCGCCTGCTGGAGGGGCGCACCTCGTTTATTGTAGCGCACCGCCTTTCCACCATCCGCCACTGCGACCGCATCCTGTATATCAAGGACGGCGAGATCGCGGAAAGCGGCTCCCATGAGGAGCTGATGGCAAAGCAGGGGCTGTATTATCACTTGTATACGGCCCAGCTCATCCAGAAGGAATCATAAGAACGCCCCGCGTTTCCCGGGAAGGAAAACGCGGGGCCTGCTTTTGCCCTGCAAAACGCCCGCCTTGCGCGGGGGCGCCCTGCGATGCTATAATAAGGAAGGCTTGTGAAAGGAAAAATCCAATGCCTTGCCCTCGTATGCCGGGGGTTATTCTATCGAGGGGGCTTTTCGGCTCCCGGAACGGAGGAACCCACATATGAAGCAATATGAATCGCTTGAAGCACTGCGGGAGGATTGCCTTCGCTGCACGGCCTGCGGGCTGTGCGAAACCCGCACGAACGTGGTGTTCGGCAGGGGGAACCCGAATGCAAAGCTGCTGTTCGTAGGCGAAGGGCCTGGCGAGCAGGAGGATAAAACGGGCGAGCCCTTTGTGGGGCGCGCCGGGCAGCTGCTCGACCAGTACCTTGAGGCGCTGGGCTTTACGAAGGACGATTATTACATCGCCAACATCGTCAAGTGCAGGCCGCCGCAGAACCGCGACCCTAGCCCTAAGGAGCAGGATTGCTGCATCGGCTACCTGCGGGAGCAGGTGCGGCTCATCCGCCCGAAAATCATCGCCTGCCTCGGCCGCATCGCTGCCATGCGGATTATTGATAAGAATTATAAGGTGACGAAGCAGCACGGTGAGATGATCCGGCGCGGGAATTTATATCTCACCGGCACCTTCCACCCGGCAGCCCTGCTGCGCACGCCCTCCAACAAGCCGCTGGCCTTGGGAGACTTTCAGAAGATACGCGAGCAGCTCCGCCTCATCGAAAGCGGCGGGGATACCTTATAATAGAAAGGGAAGCGTCATCCCGGCTTTTGCCGCGGCGCTGCCCGGAAGCCAACTCCTGTGCGCGATCCATCCAGCCCGCTGAGGCTCTTATGCAAAGAGCCTCAGCGGGCTGGATGTTTTCTCTATGGGCTTCGTTTCGAGCTTTCGTAAGAAATTCGTTCTATCGCGCAGGGGAGGCCGACCGCCAAGGAAAAGGGGGTCAAGAACCTTCGCAGGGGCGGCCTTTTGCCCGCTCTTACGATGATTACGATGAACAACCCTTCCGTTCCGCTCATTTCTTCGCGGCGGGGCGCTTTATGTTCAGACCGGAGCCAGAGGCTGACGGCGTATTAGAGAAAAGGAGTGCGGCAGATGCGTGTTTGCTGCTGTATGACGTTGGAATACAGGGCAGAAAGCTTCCGGTTATAAAAAGTCCATAAAAATATATACACAACACATAGAAGTTTGTCGGTTTTTTGCGTTTACAAAAAACAAAAAAATTGTATCATATAATAACGGAGTTCATAATGGATGCTTTTTCTGTATGGGAGCCCCTTGTTCGCGGATACTTTTACTTTCCGTGCAGAAAAACAGGTAGCCTGGCTGCGGCGTTATAACGGCCTGGTTCACTCAAGGCGTTGTGAAGCCGCACAGAGCAAGGGCGTCCGGTGCAATGCAAGGGGGGGCCGCCGGATGATTCCGCAACTCCGCTCATAATATAAGGAGGAAATGCAATGGTAAAAAGGTTGAAACGAATGATGTGTTTTATGCTGGCGCTGACGCTTCTGTTTGCGCTGCACACAGGGGTAATATCACCGGCATATGCGGACGCGGCAGGAACATACGCGGATTATAACCGGGATTTTGAAAACGGGCTGACCGAGGACGCCGGCTGGGGAATCAAAACGAGCAGCAACGGGTGGTCCGGATGGAACTGCTGCGACCAGGTTTCCGCCGGCGTTGTGGGAGAGGCCGGGGCACGGGCCCTCAAGCTGGACTTCACCACGGTAAGCAATGATTATACCAACTGCACCTATGCTGCCTGTATCCCGGCAGACCTCTTTGAGCAAAACGAGTATTACAAGGTTGAGGCAAGGGTAAAAGGGATTCATACGACGTTAATGGAAATGTATGTGGTTAACGCGACAACGTTAACCTCAAAAAATTTAACCCAGTCGGGGATATACGGCGAGATCAGCAGCACGTTTCGTGCAACGCTGGAGCCCGACCAGGGGTATTGGATCCTGATTCGGGCGTTCAATACCAATTACGGTACGCCGTCAACGCTTTATATCGATTCCATCAATATTTCCCGTGTTGAAGCTGCGTATACGGATTATAAACGGGATTTTGAAAACGGGCTGACCGAGGACGCCGGCTGGGGAATCAAAACGAGCAGCAACGGGTGGTCCGGATGGAACTGCTGCGACCAGGTTTCCGCCGGCGTTGTGGGAGAGGCCGGGGCACGGGCCCTCAAGCTGGACTTCACCACGGTAAGCAATGATTATACCAACTGCACCTATGCTGCCTGTATCCCGGCAGACCTCTTTGAGCAAAACGAGTATTACAAGGTTGAGGCAAGGGTAAAAGGGATTCATACGACGTTAATGGAAATGTATGTGGTTAACGCGACAACGTTAACCTCAAAAAATTTAACCCAGTCGGGGATATACGGCGAGATCAGCAGCACGTTTCGTGCAACGCTGGAGCCCGACCAGGGGTATTGGATCCTGATTCGGGCGTTCAATACCAATTACGGTACGCCGTCAACGCTTTATATCGATTCCATCAATATTTCCCGTGTTACATCGATAGAGGGTATAGAGTGTTTTGAAAAAACGAACTTTGATGCATTTATCAGCGATGAATTTTTTGACGGCATGAATGCAGAGGAAAAGGCGGACTATATCGAGCTGCTAAACAGTACCGTGCTGCTTGGGAATTTAGATACGGCGGCAGGGTATTTATCTGAGCTCACTTCATATCGTCCGCGGCTGGAGCTCATTGTCCGAGGGCAAAGGGGAATTGGCAACGCATCAACGACCATGGGTTCCACGGCTCGTCAGGTAACAATAGGCTGTGACGGGCTGAAGGATGATTTTAACAAAGTAGTCAGTTATAACGGGCAAACGTTTAACGGACGAAAGCTAAGCTATATTTTGCTGCACGAATTTGGACATGCCTATACGAGAGCAGAGTGGAATTTTGCGGTGGAGGAAATCGCCAATTTCACAAGGCTTTACGTGATGGACCGGTTTAATTCGGAGGACCACACCTTTACCGACGGCTATTATTATCTGTATTCCAACGAATATATCGCCGGAGAGGATCATTACAGGCGCAGCGATTGGGCCGACCAGATGGAACGAAATTACAACGCCCAGGTTGCCAATTACGGCGTGGGTCACAGGATTCAAACCTATTATAATGAAGGGATCGTAGGGGCGCTGAGCAAAATCCAGAAGGCCATTGGCTGGGAGTCGTTTGAAAGGGCATTTGCAAGATATGATACCGGGGAGACCATTATTGCCGACAATGCCGCCGAGGTTGCAAAATTTGATGTGTTTATGCAGATTCTGCAGCAGAGCTATAACGAGCTGAACCCCTCCGCTTCGGGAAACGAAGTGGTGGAAGCCCTAGGGGCAAACAGCTACCGGTATCTGCGGGAGATGATTAACGCCAAGAGCCGGTGCTCCAATGAACGGCAATTTTACACCGTAACCTTTCTCAATGAAAAAAAGGATGTAGTGGATATCAGGGTAGTGGAGAGAGGCGCCGCAGCCGAACTCCCATCGGGCTTTGTCTGCAGCTCCGCGGCCGGCCTTTCCAACGTCACCGCAAATATGGTGGTAAACGGCAGCGTTCAGAGCCATTGTGACCTTTCCATAGAAAATATCATAAACCGTAACTATTTTTACGGCACACAGTTTGTCGTATCAGTCAGAAACTCCGGCCAGGTTCCCACGGTGCAGGGCACGCCGGTGAAGGTTTCGCTCAGAATACAGGGCAAAGACTACGATAAAACGTTTGTGTGCAATGCCTACACAAGCTCCATCGCCGTAAACGAAACGGTCCAGCTCAGCGGCTTTACCTTTGAAAATGGCGCCACCGCCTGGAACGCGCCGTCAAACGGAAACTACAGCGTGACCGCCACCGTGGATTATATGAATGAAATAGAGGAAACGGATGAAACCAACAATAAGGCAAGGCTCCAAATACCTGCCGCTGTTTCCGGAAGGTGCAGAATAGAAGCGGAGTTTTATGATGAGAGCGAGGGGATCGAAATAACATCCGGCCTGGTAGACGATGGATCCGTGGCGGTCAAATCGATCGATCCGGGAGACTACGCGACTTATCAAGCGACGGTTAGTCAAAGCGGAGCGTATCGGCTGTATATCAGGGCGGCCACCACCAGAGAATGCGGGAAGCTTGACGTTTATATTGACAATATAAAGAAAACGGCCGTGACCATCACAAGTACAGGAAGCTGGAGCACCTATCAGACCTTTGACGGAAGCTGGCTGAACCTGACAGCCGGAACGCACACGATAAAGCTCGTGGATTCCCAGAGTAATTATAACCTGAATTGGTTTGAACTCGTGCCAGTAGAGAATCAGATTTTTATCAAGGCAGACGCCTATGCAGAAGCCTCCGGAATTGAGGTGACAGAGGATCCGGCCGACGGCGGCTTCAAAGCCATTAAGTCGATCGATGAAGGCGATTATCTGGTTTATCATGCCAACGTTTCGCAGGCAGGCCCCTATAAGCTGAACGTCAGGGCGTCAACAACAAGAGCCACTGCCGCGCTCGATGTTTACATCGACGGAGTGAAGCGTTCAACAGTCGCCATCACCAATACTGACTTCTGGGGCACATACCAAACGTTCCAGGGGAATATCATCAACCTCACGGCAGGCTCCCATGAGATAAGGCTGGTGGATTCTGCAAGCAAGTTTAATCTCAGCTGGTTTGAGCTTGTGCCGGTGGAGAATACGATCCTGGTGGAAGCGGAAGATTATAACACGATGGAAGGCGTTGAAATAAAAGAGAATATCTTTGACGGCACCAACGCGGTCATGTCGATCGATGCGAATGATTATATGACATATGATATCCTGGTTCCGGAAGCCGGCGTATATCAGTTCAGCGTCAATGCGGCCACCACAAGAGGGCTTGGCAGGGTCGATGTATTTGTGGATAATCAGTACGCCGCCACCGTGGAGATCACAAGCACGGGAAACTGGAGCACCTATGAAACCTTCGGTGGTGCGGGGCTTAACCTAACGGCGGGCGCTCATACCATCAAGCTTGTGGATTCATGGAGCAACTATAATTTGAATTGGTTTAAGCTCACCCGGAATCCGGAAGCATAAGGAAATAACGTATATCAGAAAAATCAGTTTGGAGTTTTTCTCCAAGCTGATTTTTTTGCTGTGAAAGCCCCTTCCGAAGGCTTCGAGGGGCAGATAGATATATCAGTACTTTCAGCCTAAAAAAGAAGAAAAAATCTCCTTATTCTTCTTAAACAGCAGAATAAAAGGTCAAAAACCAAAGGTTACAAGTTTGTAACCTTTCACGAAAAACACGCGATGTTTTCCAAAAACAACCGGATCCATCAGCTTTTTGGGATTAATCGCGGAGTTCGGAAAAGAAAAGGCAAAATTGATAGTCAATTTGCACAAAAAAAACCCGGTTTCTTTGAAATCGGGTTTTAAATTTCTTATAAAGAAGAATGAGGAAGGGAAAAGCTTGTCAAAAAATCTGGAACCGGATGGGACCCCCGCGGGTCGTTACTTCGAAAAATCAGGAGTTTATTGTGCAAAGTATACAAAAGCACCCCCTCCAAATTATTTGACATATCACATCTATGTGAATATAATTGCCAATGTCACGTAAAAATAGTTTTACAGGCATGGTGCGTTTTTCCGTACGCCATGCGTCAAAAGAACGGAGAAAAGGAGAATTTGATGCGTAAAATCATTCGAAAGACCACTGCGCTCGGCCGGATCATCCGGACCAGGTTGTTCGGCGCGACTGCCCTGGCCGTCGCCTGCGCGATCGTGATTGCCGTGGTTGCTTTCAATACCAACACCATCGTGGTGAAGGACGCAGATAAGGTCCACAAAATTTCAACATTGCAGACAGAGCCCAAAAAGATCCTCGATAAATCGGGCATCACCCTGAGCCTGGATGATGAAATCATCTTCAGCGGCCTCCGCAACGGCCAGGGCACCATTGAAATCCGCCGCGCGTTCGACGTCGTCATCGAAGCAGACGGCGTAACCACTTCCATCCCCGCCACCGGCGGCACCGTGGCCGAGGCGCTCCAAAAAGCGGAGATCACCCTCGGGGAAGACGATATCCTCAACTGCGAGCTGACCGATGAGGTCTCCCGCGGCATGCGCGTCCGCGTCAGCCGCGTCACGTTCGCCAGGGAGGAAAAGAGCGAGGCCCTTCCCTTTGCAACCGAGACCCGTGAAAACGCAAAGCTCCAAAAGGGCAAAACGCGCACCGTGCAGGAAGGCGCTGCCGGGCAGAAGCTCTATGTGTATGAGAACAAATATATCAACGGCGAGCTTGCGGGAAGCACCCTTCTTCAGGAAAGCGTTACCGCGCAGCCGGTAAACCGCGTCGTGGAGGTCGGCACCTATGTCGCGCCGAAGCCTTCCATCAAGGCCGCGCGCGTGGGAAGCGGCTCCACCATTTCCCCGCTCCGGCCCTCGCAGCCCATCGAGCTGGATGCAAACGGCCATCCCGTGAATTACACCGCTGTATTCAGCGGCCCGGGCACCGCCTATACCGCGCGTGACGGCGCGGGCGTTGCGGGCGCCTGGCGGGTGAACCTGCCTTACGGAAAGAAGGCCCAGGTGGGCTATGTGGCGGTCGACCCGAACAAGATCCCATATGGCAGCCGCCTTTATATCGTCTCGGCAGACGGCAAGTTCAATTACGGCTATGCCATCGCGGCGGATACCGGCGGGTTTGTCTCGAACGGAAGCGGTATCCTCACCGACCTGTATTTCAACACCATGGACGAGTGCCGCTCCTTCGGGAGGCGCAATGTGATCGTCTACGTGCTGCCCTAAGGCAAGCGCGCAATCAAAAAGCGGAAGGAGACGCGTCTCCTTCCGCTTTTTTGCACGTGAGGCGTCAGGAGGCGAGCGGCCCGTCGGCGGCCACGCGGCCGTCTGCAATGCGGATAATGCGGCGGCAGCGCGCGGCAAGGGAATTATCGTGCGTGATGATGATAACGGTGCGCCCGTCTCCCGCGAGCGCGGTCAGAATCTGCATGATTTCCCCGCCCGAGCGCGAATCGAGGTTGCCGGTGGGCTCGTCCGCTAAAATGAGGGGCGGTCGGCAGGCGATGGCGCGGGCGATCGCCACACGCTGCTGCTGGCCGCCGGAAAGCTGGCTTGGCAGGTGATGCAGGCGCTCCCCCAGCCCCACCTGGCGCAGGGCCGCCGCAGCCGTTTCCCGGCGCTCCTGGCGGGGCATCCCGCGGTACATGAGGGGAAGCTCCACGTTTTCGGCGGCGGTGAGGCCCGGCACGAGGTTGAAGCCCTGAAAAATGAAGCCGATGAACCGGTTTCGGATGTGGGAAAGCTGCCGGTCGGTCATGTGGGTTACATCCCGGCCGTTCAGGCGGTAGCTTCCGCGGTCGGGCGTATCGAGGCAGCCGAGTATGTTCATCAGCGTGGATTTCCCGCTGCCGCTCGCCCCCACGATCGCGCAGAAATCGCCCTCGCGGATCTGCATGGATATGCCGTCCAGCGCCCGCACGGTCTCCCCGCCGAGGGAATAAATCTTTTCAATGGCGTCGAGTTCGATGAGATTCATGAAAAACACTCCTTTGCAGCTAGTATTGCCCACAAAGGAAATGCAAAACCGCGAAAAATAAAAAACGCCGGAACCGATTGGTTCCGGCGGCTTTTATATTATAAGCAAATATGGGGGTGATTCGTTTCTCCTCGCAGGCTTTCGCGCGAACAGAAGAACATGGCGTAATCGCTACCGGCCAAATAAATAGTCCAGAGAAACATGCAGCACCTTAGAAATTGCATCGATTTCAATTATCCGTTATCGCGCGTTCGCCGTTTTCCATCCGCGAAACCGATCCCCGGCAAACATAAACAGCATGCAGCTCAAGCTTGGCCGATAAATCCTTTTGGCTCATCCCAGCCTTTTTTCTGGCTTGGCGGATTTTATCGCCGATGATATTCATTTGCTCTGATTCTATAATTCTTTTTTTCATAAAACCACCGTTTTGTCTTGAATTAGGACAAAACTACCCTTGTACACCGAGGGTTGTGTATACTAAAAGCAACAAAATATTGTCTGTTATATAGACAAAAGGAGAAAGTTTATGAAAGTTGCCGTGATAGGCTCCAGGAGCCTCCAAGTAAACGACCTGGAAAAATATTTGCCCGAGGGAACGGAGGAGATCGTCTCCGGCGGAGCGTGCGGAATCGATGTCTGCGCAAGGGAATATGCCGTGCGAAAGAGGATATCGCTCACCGAGTTCCTGAAAGATACGGAAGGGCGGCTCCGCTCAAAAGAAACGAGCAGATCGTTGATTACAGCGACCTTATTCCTGCTTTTTGGGACGGCAGATCGAGAGGCACAAACCATGTGATTGAACCATGCAGGAAGAGGGGAAAGGAGGTAAAGGTGTTTATAAAGGCCAGTCTGTGTCCCAAGAAATAAATCATAAAAAACCCCGGCAGGCTCCGCGTTTACCGCCAGCCTGCCGGGGCATTCTGTTTTTATGCCTTTTTATTTTTTCGGAACGGACTCCCAGTCCTTTAAGAAGCGCTCGATGCCGTTTGTGGTGAGAGGATGGCCGATCATCTGCTTGATGACGCCGTAGGGGATGGTGGCGATGTGGGCGCCGGCGCGGGCCGCGTCGATCACGTGGATCGGGTTGCGGATGGAAGCGGCGATGATCTCGGTGCCGATGCCGTGCGTTTCGAAAATCTCCACGATCTCATCGATCAGGGTCATGCCGGTCTGGCCGATATCGTCCAGGCGGCCGAGGAAGGGGCTGACAAAAGTTGCCCCCGCGCGGGCGGCGAGCAGGGCCTGCGCGCTCGAGAAGATGAGGGTCACGTTCGTTTTGATGCCCAAGGCGGTCAGGCGTTTTACCGCCTTGAGGCCCTCGGCGCACATCGGGATTTTGATTACGATATTTTTATGGATCTTGGAAAGCGGAACGGCTTCCTCCACCATTTTATCCGCCTCGAGGGAAATGACCTCCGCGGAGATGGGGCCGTCCACAATCGTGGTGATCTCCCGGACGACTTCTTCAAAATCGCGGCCCTCGCGGGCGATGAGAGACGGGTTGGTGGTGACGCCGCAGATCACGCCGAGGTCGTTGGCCTCGCGGATCTCATCCACGTTCGCGGTATCGATAAACAGCTTCATTCCTTAACATCCTTTCGTTTTCGTTCTATCACAAATTTCATTATAGAAGCAAACCGGGGGATTTGCAACCTTTTTTCCCGGCAAACGAGGCATAAAAGAAGGCCGTGCGGTAAAAATAGAGGAAACGGAATTGAAACAAAAGGAATGGTGTGAAAGCAATGGCGGTAACCAACAATCAATATTCCAAAATGGCCGAGCAGGCGGCCCCAAAAACCAATAAAATCAAAAATACCATCCTGGCCTTTCTGGTCGGCGGCGGCATCTGCGCGCTGGGCGAAGTGTTCCGGAGGCTCTTCGGCTACTGGGGCCTCGATGAGGAGCACACGAAGATCGCGGTGCCGGTCACGCTCATCTTTCTCGCGGCCTTTTTAACGGCGTTCCATATTTTTGATAAGATCGCGCGGTTCGCAGGAGCCGGTACGCTTGTTCCCATTACCGGATTTGCAAACGCGATCGTTTCTCCGGCCATGGAATTCAAGCAGGAGGGCCATGTTATGGGTATCGGGGCCAAGATGTTCAGCATCGCGGGGCCGGTGCTGGTGTTCGGCATCAGCGCGTCGGTGGTCTATGGGCTCATCCTGAGCATCGTGCAGATGATATAAGGAGGGAATACAGGTGGCAAAACGTATCGGAAAATATACGCTCGAAATGGAAACCCCGCCCGGCGTTGTCGGCAACGCCGCGGTAGTAGGCAAGAAGGAGGGGGAGGGCCCCTTAGGACCCGACTTCGATTATATTTATGAGGATACCACCCTCGGCCAGGCATCCTGGGAAAAGGCGGAAAGCGAGCTTCAAAAGGACGCGGTCAGCCGCGCGCTTACAAAGGCAAAGGTGAGCCCCGAGGCCGTAAGCTTTATTTTCGCAGGGGACCTGCTCAACCAGTGCATCGGCTCCACCTATGGCCTGCGCGCGTTCAACATCCCCTTCGTGGGACTGTTCGGCGCCTGCTCCACCATGGCGCTCTCCCTCGCCACGGCGAGTGTGTTTATGGATTCGGGTGCGGCGGAGCTGGCGGTGGCCGTTACCTCCTCCCATTTCTGTTCGGCGGAGCGCCAGTTCCGCTTTCCGCTGGAATACGGTGGCCAGCGCCCCCCAACCGCCCAGTGGACGGTGACCGGCGCGGGCGCGGCGGTGCTCGGGCAATACGGTTCGCCGCGTATCCAGCACGTCACGATGGGGCGTATCGTCGACCTCGGCGTCAAGGACCAAAACAACATGGGGGCCGCAATGGCTCCTGCAGCGGCGGAGACTATCAAGGATTTCCTGAGCGACACATGCACGAAGCCGGAGGATTACGACCTCATTGCAACCGGCGACCTCGGGCGCGTGGGCTCAACCCTTCTTTACGAACTGCTCGAAAAGGAACAGATCGATATTAAGAGCCGCCACACCGACTGCGGCAGCATGATTTATAACCCCAGCCAGGAGGAAGTTTACGCCGGCGGCTCGGGCTGCGGCTGCTCCGCGAGCGTTTTGTGCTCCCGCATCCTCAACAAGATGCGGTCGGGCGAATATAAAAACATCCTGTTCATCGCCACGGGCGCGCTCATGTCCCCCACCTCGGTTCAGCAGGGGGAAAGCATCCCGGGCGTTGCGCATCTGATTCATTTTATCGGCTGAGGAGGAAAAAAGCATGGATATTTTCTGGGGCCTGCTCAAGGCGTTTTTAGTGGGAGGGGCGATCTGCGTGGTCGGCCAGCTGCTCATCGACTGGACAAAGCTCACCCCCGCGCGCATTCTGGTGGCGTTCGTCACGGCCGGGGTGATCCTCACGGCCATCGGCGTGTACGGCCCGCTGGTGGACTTTGCGGGAGCCGGCGCGACCGTACCTCTCACCGGCTTCGGCTACAGCCTCGCAAAGGGAGCGGAAAAGGCCGTTTCGGAAATGGGGCTGATCGGCGCGCTGACCGGCGGTGTAACCGCCACGGCGGGCGGCATTGCGGCGGCTATTTTCTTCGGGTATATCGCCGCGCTGATCTCCAAGCCCAAGGATAAATCGTAAGGCAAAATAAAAAAGCAGTACCCAAAACCATTGGGTACTGCTTTTGCAAAGCAACCGCTGCTTTAGTTTGCGCCGTTCAGCTTGCGGACGAGGGAGGATTTCTTTCTCGCAGCAGAGTTCTTGTGGAGAATCCCCTTGCTGACAGCCGCATCAATGTTCTTCACAGCGACGGCAACCGCGGCAGCCTTATCCTCGGAACCGGTCTCTAAGGCGACATTTGCCTTTTTGATGTTCTTGCGCAGGGCGGAAACATACATTTTGTTCTGCAGGGATTTGGTAGCGGTAACCTTTACGCGCTTCTTTGCGGATTTAATATTCGGCACGGTAACACCTCCTTCGTATTTAGATCATCGCTGATAAGCACCACGCCGATACAGCGATGAGTACCTATTCATTACAAGCACAAATTATCATAGCATCAAACAAGGGAAAAAGCAAGTTTTTTTTCCGGAGTCTTTATAAAATTTATGTCTCCCCGTTTGCCACCGGGCAGGGGCGCCGGGGAGGCGGGATGCCCTGCCGGGAAAAGCCTTAGGCTGACGCGCGATAGGGATAAATCGCCTGAGAAACGGCTCTTTTCCCGCCATAATGCACCCTCAAAGCTTGCAATACGTCAGTATTGCTTCCCTTTTCGGGCAGATTCTGACGTAAAAATAGTTCGTTTTCAGGTGCAGCGCAGTTTTCTCCCTATCGCGCGTCAGCCTATGCCGTTCCCGCCTCATACACGCCCAACGTCTTATCATTTCTCTGCTTCGCGTGATAAGATCTTCGCGTACCCTTTATTTTACGCCGGCGCGAAGCGGCGGAATGGATGGTTATTATGGAATTTCGCACAGACCTGGCGCTCGAAAACAAGGAAGAGCTCGGCGGAAACGTGCCCCGCGGGGTAACGGTGGACGAGCTTTCCATAGGGCGGGCCCGGATCACACGCATCCGCGTGGAAAATGAGGAGGGCGCGGCGGCGCTTTCCCGCCCGAAGGGGAATTATATCACCATCGAGGTGCCCCCGTTTTCCGATACCGCAGGGGAGATCGACGAGCGGCTCACCGCCGTATCGACCGAGCTTGCAAAGCTCCTGCCGGAGGAAGGGGAAATCCTCGTGGCGGGGCTCGGCAATTCAGATATCACGCCCGACGCCCTCGGACCCAAGGCTGCGGCAAGGGTGCTTGCCACCCGGCATATCAGCGGGGAGCTGGCGCGCAGCGCCGGGCTCGGGGATCTGAGGAAGGTTTCGGTCGTGTCGCCCGGGGTGCTCGGGCAAACGGGCATTGAAACGGGGGAGCTCTTAGCGGGCATTGCGGAAAAAACACATCCCGCCGCCGTGATTGCGGTGGACGCGCTCGCCTCCCGGCGGCTTTCCCGCCTCGGGTGCACCATCCAGATCAGCGATACGGGCATCTCCCCCGGCTCGGGCGTTGGCAACCACCGGCAGGAGATCAGCCGGAAAACGCTCGGCGTGCCGGTAATCGCCGTGGGGGTACCCACCGTTGTGGACGCCGCTACCCTCGTGTGCGATCTCGCCGGGGCAACGGATGAGGAACGCTCCCGGCTGAAAGCGGCGGTGGAGCCGCGCGGCGCTTCCATGGTGGTGACCCCGCGGGAGATCGACCTGCTCATCGACCGGGCGGCGGATATGGTTTCCCTCGGCATCAACCAGGCCCTGCACCCGCATATCCTCCCGGAGGATATGAAAATGCTGGTGGGCTGAGAAAACGCGGAAGGAGGCGCGCCGGTGAAGTATAAAAAAAGTACGTATTTCCTCACCATCGCGCTCGTGCTCGTGTGCGCCGCGGCGCTTACCTTTTCCGCCATGCTCCGGGCAGACGCCCGCTCGCGGCAGCTCGGCCAGGGCGATTCCGCGCCAGCCCTCGGCGTGGAGCGGGAAGAAAGCGGCCTTGCGGTTTTTCTGTTTGGAAAGAGATATACGTTTTAAAAAACGGCCCGATGCATCCGGAAAAAGGACGCATCGGGCCGGGGGCTTATCCCGGGAAAAGCAGCCCGGGAAGAGCGTTATCCTGTGAAAGCGGGATTACTGTGCGAAGCCAACAACCGAGAAATCCATGTACATCCAAAACGGACTGCCAGAGGTGTTGGAGGTGGTAGCACCGTAAGGGGTGGTCGTTTCGTCCGGATATAGGTAATGATTCTGGTTATCGAAGCTGATGTAATATCTCTCGCTGTTGCAGTCCCAGCGATAAAGGCTATCGTCTGCGGCCGCATAGCTCGCAACATAAATCTGGGAGTCGCCCTCGGCAGACGGGGCCTTCAGGTATTTACCGTTATACATGTTTTTCAGATAGACCTGCGTGCCGCTGTAAATCACCTGCCACTGGGTGGTTTTGTCCGTAGCCGAAGCGGAGGTGCTGAAATACGCTTTGTTATCGTACGTCGAAGCAGCCAGGAAATTGTCGCCGTAACTGGTCTTAATGCGAACGATCAGGGAGTTTGCCGGCCGCATATTCCACTTTCCGCTAATGCCGGCCGTTTCCATGGAGGCCAGTGAAGTGCTGCCTAAGTTCGTGATGCACATGCCGGGGGCAGATACGCTGACGATGGAAACCGTGCCGTCGGAATTCTCCTGGATAATCCAGCGGAAATCAGGATTTGTTTCATCCAGTGCCGTGTCTGAGCTGACCCATGGGGTGGCTTCAGACGCCCCTTCCACCTTCAAATAAGACGAAGCTCCGTCCTTCTGCGGGCAATACTGGATATAGCAGTAATCGCCCTTATCGATGATCCGGTAGCTGTAATTGCCTCTGTGGATGCCCGCGCCGATGAAGTTCATGGCGTTTGCATAAGCACCGTCATAAAGATAGGACGGCTGACCCTCGTAAGCAGCGTTCGGATCGGCGCTCTGGAACATAACGGTATCGTTTCCGATGGCGGTGGGTTCATCCTCCAGGATCCACTGCGCGCTCTCCCACGTGTCGTAATAATTGGTGAGCTGGAGGGAGCCGGTCAGGTTCTCGATGTTGATGGCCTTGCCGGGCTGGCTCGCGCTCAGGAAGCGGACCCTGCCGCTGTTTGTGCTGGCAACGTTCCACAGGAAGGAGGAATCGTTTTCAACCAGCGGCTCGCAGGTAACGCCGCCGTTGACCGCGCGGAGGTAGGTTCCGTCGAGATTTTGGATGGTCGTGTAGGTGGTAGGGGCAAAGGTAATGGTCCAGACCGTGCTGTTGCCACAGTCGGATGAGGTGTATTTGCCCGTGCCGTTATCATTGGTCATATAGCTGGAATTCCACATGTTGCGGATGCGAAGGGTTCGGGTTATGCTGGAGCTGGCGCTGACGCCCGCGGCGGGGATCACCGCTATGCTGAGCAGAAGACAGAGAATGCAAAGGACACTGAGGATCCGAGAGAATTTTTTCATGTGTTTTGTCTCCTTAAAATTCAAATTCCGGCAGGGATCGGGCAGCCCGATGTGCCGCTTTTCACCGCGGAGAAGCACAATATATTGCTCGTTTAGAATATCACAGAACATTCAAAAAAGAAATAAAAACATAGAAATTATAAACATTTTGTTACAATAAACAATATTTTATGGCATTTTTTGTATGACTTTTGTTTTGGAATGGAACGATGATAACTGGAAAAACCTGCTTATTCGTTCTGTTCCGGATCTTCCGGTTATATCCATTTCCCGGGCAGGAAAACAGGCCTCCGGCGGCGAGTGCCGCCGGAGGCCCCATAGATTCAGCGTATGGGCGCTGTCGGAAAGAAACCGCTTTGCGGGCCGCTTGGTCAGAGCGCAAAGCCCATGGCGTTGCAGCTCAGGAAGAAAGCAGGGTAAGGAGCGGCTGGGGAAACAAAGGCGTGGTAAGCCGCCCGCGCTGCTTCCGGAGGGATGCCGGTGGAATCCACAAAAAGACAGGCGTTCCCGTTCTGCAGGGAGAAGGAATATTGGTTTTGCAGGCAGCTCCAGCGGTAGAGGCTGTCTTCCCCCGCGTTATAGTCTTTTACATAGGCCTGCATGCCCTCCGCGGCGGAGGGAGCCTTCAGGTATTTGCCGGTCCATGCGTTTTTGAGGTACATCCCGCCGCCGCTGTATATCACCTGCCACTGGACGGAGGTGTCCGCGTCTGTGGTTACAAAACTGAAGCAGGCGGTTTCATCGGCCGCGCTGCCCGACGCCCCCACGGGGCCTGCTCCGAGGCTGCGGGTGGAGCTGGAAAAGCGCACGAGAAGGGAGTTGCCCGAGTGGATGGTCCACTTGCCCGCGAGGCCAGAGGATGAAATCTCTCCGAGCGTGGACGCGCCGGCGGTGGTGATGCATCTGCCCGGATGGGCCGCACTTTCGAGGGTCACGGTGCCGTCCGTATTCTCCCGGATGATCCAGCGGTAGGTTTCGTCCGCTTCGTCTAAGGCGCCGCTGGTAAGAAGCTCGGGGCTCACGGCGTCCGTCTTCAGGTACTGGGTGTAGCTATATGCGGCAGGCGCGAACTGGATGAAGCAGTAACCCTCCCGGCGGATGATCCGATAGCGGAAGTTGCCGCTGGAAACGGAGGCCTGCAGGGGGCTCAGAATACCCTTCTGGCCTCCGTTATAAAGAAAGGTGGAGTGGTCGGCCCCCTGGAAGATGACCGTATCAGTCTCCGCGGAGGGCTCGGGAGCATCGGTGTCTTCCAGGGCCCAGCGGGCGCTTTCCCAGGAATCGTAATAATCGGTCAGCTGAAGGGAGCCGGTGAGGTTTTCAATGTTGACAGCCTTACCGGGCTGCCCCACGCTCAGGATGCGCACATACCCCCATCCCGCGTCTTCCACGGTCCAGAGGAAGGAAGGATCCCCTTCGGCAAACGCTTCGCAGGTCACGGTGCCGTTCCCTGCGCGCAGGCAGGCGCCGTCCCAGCAGCGGATGACCGCACAGCCGTTCTGATAAGAAACGGTCCAGACGGTTTCCGGGCCGGTAGAGGAGGCGGTATATCTGCCCACGCCGCCGTCGTTCGAGATCAGGAAGCTGGAATTCCACATGCTGCGGATATGCACGGGCGCGGGTTCGGAAGCGTCGGCGCTGGCGCCGGCGGCGGAAACGAAGGTTACGCCGAAAAGAAGGCAGAAAGCACAAAGCAAGCTGAAGATACGTGAGGATTTTTTCATTGTGTATTACTCCTTTTTTATTCAAAAGTCCCAGCGGCGGGCTTGCGCAGAGCCGCTGGTCAACTGGCATTCCTCCATTGCAATGGAAATACAATATATTGCATATTCAAGATACCACGGGAGTAAAATTTTGTCACGAAAGAATTATCTTTTTATTAAATATTTGACATTTTATACAATAATTTTCCGCCTGTTCCAAAACAACGCGACGATTTCTATACTTCTCAATTAGAATAATTCTTCAAATCCGATCAAAAAAACGCAGCCTCCCGGGAAAACGGATTTTTGGGTTGGGGGTCTTATCCCGAAGCCGCGCGCATAAAAATGAATGATACCATTCCGCAGAAGGTGCTTTTGCGGAAAACAGGCGGTGAAAAGAAGATGAAACTGAAATCCGCGGCGTTGAAAACCCTTTGCTTCGGGCTGGCGGGGGCGGTTGCGGCCGTATCCTCCTTTGCCATCCTCCGCTCGGAGGAGGCCTCCGGCTTCCTCGGGCGCGTTTCCATAGCGTCGGCCTCGTTCCTCGCGCCGGAAGGGGGCGCGGCCCTTCTGCAGAGCTTCGGGCGCGGGCGGGCGCCGGAGGAAGAGGAGCCTGCCGTTCCCTCGGAGGAAGCGCCGCAGGCAACGGCGCCGGCCTCTGAGCCGGGGCAGCAGGCACAGCAGACACAGGGGCAGACCTCACAGCTCGCTATCAAGGCGGAGGATATCCCGGAGGAACGGCGGGGAATCGTGAAGGAATACGCGATCAGCAACAAGGGCTCGGCTATGTCGCTCGGCAGCGTGTTTGTGAAAAACCTGACGAAGGAGCACACCTTCGATATCGCAGAGGAGCTGAGCCGAAAGCCGGGCGTTGCACTGAAGGAGACGAAAGAGCCGCAGGTGCTCATCATGCACACGCACACCACCGAATGCTACGCGCCCGCGTCCCTCGGGGTTTATGATAAGAGCTGGGCCACCCGCACGCTGGACAACGGCCAGAACGTGGTGGCAGTGGGTGATAAAATCGCAGAGGAGCTCGAAAAGGCGGGCATCGGCGTGGTCCATGACGCGACCGTGCACGACAACCCCAGCTACACCGGCGCCTACGACCGTTCGCGGGAAACGGTGCAGAAGATCCTCAAGGAGCATCCGGGCATCCAGGTGGTGCTGGATATCCACCGCGACGCCATTACCGGCGACGACGGCGTGAAAGTAAAGCCTACGGTGGAAATCGCGGGAAAAAAGGCCGCGCAGATCATGATTATCACCGGCTGCGAGGAAGGAAAGGTGACGAACTACCCGGATTGGGAAGTGAACCTCCGCCTCGGCCTGCGCCTGCAGAAAACGATTGCGGAGGATTACCCCGGCCTCGCCCGTCCGTATGATTTTGCCGTTAAGCATTATAACCAGGACCTCACGCACGGCTCCATGCTCATTGAGATGGGGAGCGAGGCGAACACGCTGGAGGAGGCTATGTATTCGGGCGAGCTCGTAGGCAAATCACTCGGCAAGCTCCTGAATTCCTTAAAAGAATAAAAGAAAAGCGGGCCGGAAAAGGAAGCGCGCCCCGGTGCGGTGCGTTTTATTCCGGCCCTTTTTCCGGCAAAAGGGCGGAAGGGCGCCGGAAAGCGGGGCGAAAAAGGGCGGTATTTCCGGAAAAAAGCGGCCGGTTTTGGTTGCACTTTTGCGGAGGATGTAATATAATAACCTCGAGCCCCGGCGCGGTGGGACGCGCCGAGCGCACGTTCCGTGCGCTTCGTGCGTATCTCCGGATACGCACGCCCGAGAACATTGAGCCTTTCAAGGGCAGCCCTGCGGGGCTGCGGCGGCGGTGCCGCCCCCGGCTGGCATGGGGCCAGCCGGATTTACGGCAAATAACCTCGAGCCCCGGCGCGGTGGGACGCGCCGAGCGCAGGGCAAGGCGTATGCACGCCCGGAAACATAAATATTTTGGTTTTGGCAGACCGGTTTTTGCCCGGAGCGCAAGCTCCGGCGCGCTTTAACCGGCCGCCGTTTCAGCAGGTCAATTTTCCGCATATAGGGGTATGCGGGCAGGTGGGTCCTGTGCAACGAGGCACTGTGAACCATGTCAGGCGGGGAACCGAGCAGCATTAAGCAGTCCGCTTTGTGTGCCGCAGTCAACCTGCTTGCTCGCATACCCGTATATCCGGGCGTTGTACCTGCTTTTTACATATTCAAGAGGAAACGGCCGGAGCCTGTCAACACGCTTTGGCCGGGAGGTGAAGGCTTTTGTATCAGGTGCTTTACCGCAAGTGGCGTCCCCGCACCTTTTCGGAGGTGGTGGGCCAGCCGCAGGTGACCGATACGCTTAAACATGAAATCTGCTCGGGCCGCCTCGCGCACGCCTACCTTTTCGTGGGCTCCCGCGGAACGGGTAAAACCACCTGCGCCAAAATCCTGAGCCGGGCGGTCAACTGCCTTCATCCCGAGGGCGGCGACCCCTGCGGCGAATGCGAGATCTGCCGCGGGATCGACAGCGGCTCCATCTTCGACGTCGTGGAGATCGACGCCGCCTCCAACAACGGGGTGGATAATATCCGTGAGCTGCGCACCGAAGCGAGCTTCACACCCGCCCGCGCGAAATACCGCGTGTATATCATCGACGAAGTGCATATGCTTTCGGCCGGCGCCTTCAACGCGCTGCTCAAAACGCTGGAGGAGCCGCCCGAGCACGTCATTTTTATTTTAGCCACCACAGAGGTGCACAAGCTTCCCGCCACCATCCTCTCGCGGTGCCAGCGGTTCGATTTCCGCCGCATCACGCCGGAGGATATCGCCGGAAGGCTCATGGAAGTGGCAGGGGAAGAGCACATCCCGCTCACAGAGCCCGCCGCGCTCCTCATCGGCCGCCTGGCGGACGGCGCCCTGCGGGATGCCCTCTCGCTCCTCGACCGCTGCGCGGTCACGGAAGAGGAGCTCACGGAAGGCACGGTGGCGAAGATCGCCGGCGTTGCCGGGCGGGATTATTTATTCGCCCTGAGCGAAGCGATTGCCGCGCATGACGCCGCGGCCGCGCTCCAAGCGGTGGACCGCCTGCACGCCGATTCGGTGGACATGCGCCGCCTGTGCGAGGAGCTCATCGGTCATTTCCGCAACCTGATGCTGATCAAGGTAGCGGGGGAGCCGCGCGGGCTCATCATCTGCTCCGATGGGGATTACGCCCGCATGCAGAAAACGGCACGCTCGTTTTCCGCAGATGAAATCTTATATATTGTAACCGAATGTGCCGCCTGCCTCGACCGGCTCGGCCGTGTGATGAACCGGCGCTCGGAAATGGAGATTCTTCTCATCCGCCTGTGCGCGGGCGCGAAGGAGACGAAGCAGGATATGGCTGCGCTTTCCGCGCGCATCGGGAGGCTCGAGCAGGCGCTGGCCGCGGGGGTTCCGGCAGCCGCCCCGCGCCCCATGGAGCCCGAGAAAATGCCGGAGCCGGAAAAAACGCCGGAGCCCGCAGAAAAGCTTTTCCCCCAGCCGGCGCAGAAGGCCGCGCCCGTGGAAGGGGAAGCCCCCCCTCTGCTGGAGCCGCCTCCCCTGCCGGAGGACGCTCCCGCCCCGCAGAAACAGCCCGCCGAAGGCGCACCGGGCCGCCGGATGCTCACCGAATGGGGGCAGGCGCTCGACCGCATCCGGTCGAAAAACCTGCTGCTGTACAGCATCCTCGAATCCTCCTCGGCCTATGAAATGGGCGAACGTCTGCTGATCGATTCGAAGAGCAGCAATTTTTCCGTTATGATCCGGCAGGGCAATTACGCGGAAACCATCCGCGCCGCGCTCAAGGAGGTCACGGGAAGGGATTACCGCCTGGCGATCTATAAACAGCCGCAGGCACAGCCGAAAAAGGAACCGCTGGACGATCTGCTCCGCCGCGCAGGCGAAGCGGGCGTCCCGGTGGATGAAGTATAATATAGCCATAAGCGGGCCGGTCGCACGGCCTTTTATGGCACGGAAGGGAAGAAAACGCATGAAAGCAAGATTACCGCAGGGAATGGGCGGCGGCCCCGGAAACATTCAGGGGATGCTGAAGCAGGCCCAGAAGATGCAGGAGCAGATGGAGGAAAAGCAGAAGGAGCTGGCGGAAAAGGAATACACCGCGGCGGCCGGCGGCGGAGTCGTTTCGGTCACAGTCACGGGGAAGCACGAGGTGAAGGACCTCACCATCGACCCCGAGGTGGTGGACCCGGAGGATGTGGAAATGCTCCAGGACCTCATCATCGCCGCCATAAACGAAGCCATGCGCACGGCGGCGGAAACGGAAGCGGCGGAGATGGAAAAGCTCTCGGGCGGACTCTCCATGCCGGGCCTTCCCGGAATGTTTTAACACAAGGAAACAGGAGCCGGCCGGGTGCTTTCCGGCTCGGCGGAACGGGTGTGTTTCATGAAATATGAGCTCGCGCCGCTTTCCCGTCTGGTGGAGCAGTTTGAACGCCTGCCCGGCATCGGGCACAAGACCGCGCAGCGGCTGGCGTTTTTTTTGCTGAACCTGCCGGAGGGAGAAGCGGAAAAGTTTGCCGGGGCGATTCTTACCGCCCGGCAGAAAATCAAATACTGCACCGTGTGCCAGAACCTCGCGGAGGACGAGCTTTGCCCCGTCTGCGCGAACGAGGCGCGGGACCATTCGGTCATCTGCGTGGTGGAGGAGCCGAAGGATGTAATCGCGCTGGAACGCACGGGGGAATACAGCGGCACATACCATGTGCTGCACGGTGCCATTTCCCCGCTCGACCATATCGGGCCCGAGGAGCTGAAAATCCGCGAGCTGCTCCTGCGCCTGCAGGACGATACGGTCAGGGAAATCATCATGGCAACGAATGCAAGCACCAAGGGGGAGGCCACCGCGATGTACCTTTCCCGCCTGATCAAGCCCCTGGGCGTGAAGGTTACCCGCCTCGCCTACGGCCTGCCGGTCGGCAGCGACCTCGAATATGCAGATGAAATCACCCTCTCTCGCGCCATGGAGGGCCGCAGCGAGCTGTAACCGTCACGAAAGGAGCGTGAAAGCATGGAAAAAACGGAGAATAAAACGATTGCCGCCAACAAAAAGGCCTTTCACGACTATTTCGTGGAAGAAGCAGTGGAGGCCGGAATCGAGCTGTGCGGCACGGAGGTGAAATCCCTGCGCGCCGGCGGTGTGAACCTCAAGGATTCCTGGTGTGAAATCGAGGATGGGGAGATGTTCCTCCACGGCATGCACATTTCGCCCTATGAAAAGGGCAATATTTTCAATAAGGACCCGGTTCGCACCCGCCGCCTGCTGCTCCATAAACGGGAGATTATGCGCTTTTTCGGCCTCGTGCGCCAGTCGGGGCTCACGCTCATCCCCCTTTCGGTGTATTTCAAGGGCTCGCGCGTCAAGGTGCAGATAGGCCTCTGCCGCGGCAAAAAGCTTTACGATAAGCGTGCCGCCGCCGCAAAACGGGATGCCGCCCGGGAAATCGACCGCGGCGTAAAGGAACGCCAGCGGGGGTAATAGGGGAATGCTCTGCTCCGGCCGCACGACCGGAGCTTTTTCACGGCCCGAAGCGGGAAAGGCCCCTGGCGGAGCCCTAAGTTCCGCCGGTGCAGGGGAACGCTTTTTGCAGCCTGCCCGGGCAGAAAGGAGAACGCCATGCAATATCGAACCTATTCGCTGGAGGAATTCTCCGGAGGCAAGCTTTCCTCCGGCCAGAACGTGACCCTCACTGCCTATCTGGCGGAAAATTTCCGGGAGATCGAGCCGGAGCGCCGCCGTCCGGCGGTGCTGATCCTGCCGGGCGGCGGTTATGCATTCACCTCCGACCGCGAGGCGGAGCCGGTTGCCCTGCGGTTCCTTGCAGGGGGCGTGAACGCCTTCGTCCTGCGGTACAGCTGCGCGCCCGCGCGTTACCCACAGGCGCTCATGGAAGCCGCGGCGGCGGTTTCCTTCCTCCGGGAAAACGCGGAGGAATGGAGCCTTATGCCCGCGGGCATTTTTGTGTGCGGGTTTTCGGCGGGCGGGCATTTGGCCGCCTCCCTCGGCACCGGATGGAGGCCGCTTCGGGAAACCTTCCCCGCCTGCCGGCCGGACGGCATGATCCTCTGCTATCCCGTGATCGATGCGGGAGAATATGCGCATGAGGGCAGCTTCCGCTGCCTGCTCGACGGGCAGGCGGGTGCGGAAGCCCTCGGGGAGCAGAGCCTGCAAACGAAGGTTCTTCCGGATACCCCGCCCGCATTCCTGTGGCACACGGCGGACGACCCTTCCGTCCCGGTGCAGAACACCCTGCTGTTTGCGCAGGCGCTGGCCGCTAAGGGAATCCCCTTTGAAACGCACATTTACCCCCACGGCGTGCACGGCTTAGGGCTTTCCACAGAGCAGACCGCCCCGGCGGGCTCCGAGCGGGTGAACCCCCGGTGCGCCCGGTGGATGGAGGAGTGCCTTTTGTGGATGAAGGGCGTTTCTCCCCGGCATTGACTTTTTCCCCGCCCATCCCCTATAATAAAAAAACAGCCTTGGCCGCGGCGAATCCCTGCGGAGCGGCCTTGCGGCGGCCTTTTGGCACGCCGCCCGCAAAAAAAGGAAGCGCCGGGGGCGACCGAAAAGCGGTTTCCTGCTTTGGCAGAAAAGAATAGTGCCCCGAAAAACAAAGAGACGAGTCAAAAAGGAGCGAAAGCCTTGAAAAAACCGGTTTTTACGAAGGAGCAGATCCTTCCCATCATTCAGAAATACCCCACGCCCTTCCATCTGTATGATGAGCGGGGCATCCGCGAAAACGCGCGCAGGCTGAGAAAAGCGTTTTCCTGGAACGAGGGCTTCAAAGAATATTTTGCCGTGAAGGCCACCCCCAACCCCACGATTCTCAAAATCCTGCGGGAGGAGGGCTGCGGCGTGGACTGCGCCTCCGCACCCGAGCTCATGATGAGCGACGCCTGCGGCTTCGGCGGGGATGAAATCATCTTCAGCTCCAACGAAACGCCCGCGGAGGAATTCCGCTTTGCCTCTTCTATCGGCGCGATCATTAATTTCGACGATATCACCCACATCGATTTTTACGAGAAGAACGTGGGCCCCCTGCCGGAAACGGTCTGCTGCCGGTATAATCCGGGCGGCGATTTCAAAATCAACGGCGCCATCATGGGCAACCCCGGAGACGCGAAATACGGCTTTACCTACCCGCAGCTGGCGGAGGGCTTCCGCAGGCTGCTGGAAAAGGGCGTGAAGCATTTCGGCATTCACGCCTTTCTGGCGAGCAACGTGCTCGACCAGAACTATTATCCCACCCTCGCGCGGGTGCTGTTTGAAACGGTGGTAAGGCTCCACCGCGAAACAGGCGCGCAGATCGATTTTGTGGATTTATCGGGCGGCATCAGCGTACCCTATTACCCCGACCAAACCGAGGCGGATATCTTCGCCATCAGCGAAGGGGTAAAGAAGGCGTATGACGAGGTCATCGTCCCGGCGGGGCTCGCACCCCTGGCCATCAAAACGGAGCTCGGGCGGTATATGCTCGCGCCCTATGGGTATCTTGTTACCACCGCCATCCATGAAAAGGATATTTACAAGCATTACATCGGGGTGGATGCCTGCGCCGCGAACCTCATGCGTCCTATGATGTACGGCGCGTACCACCACATCACCGTGCTCGGCAAGGAAGGCGCCCCCGCCGACCATACCTACGACGTAGTCGGATCCCTCTGCGAAAACAGCGATAAATTCGCCATCGACCGGAAGCTCCCGAAGATCCAACCCGGTGATATCCTCGTCATCCACGATACGGGCGCGCACGGCTTTTCCATGGGCTATAATTATAATGGAAAGCTGCGCTCAGCCGAAATCCTCCTGCGGGAAGACGGCAGCCCGAAGCTCATCCGCCGTGCCGAGACTCCGGCCGATTATTTTGCTACCTTCGATTTTGAGCACGATATGGATAAATACCTGAAAAAATAAGGAAAACAAAATACGCGCCCGGAAGGAACCTTCCTTCCGGGCGCGCTGCATATAGAAATAAAACTATGCTTCCGGGCGCTCCTTCAAAAGAAGCTGGATAAATCCATTTACCAGCCGGCGCTCTGAAGGGAGGAGCTTGGAAAACTGCCCGTTGATTTCTTTATTCAGATAGGTTTCACCGGAGCTGTCCGCCCCGAGGAGCAGGCTGTCCGGCGTGATGGCGAGGGCTCGGCAGAGGCGGACGAGCGTTTCGAGGCTCGGGATGGAACGGCTGTTTTCAATATGGGAGAGGTACACGCAGGAAATTCCAGCGCGTTCCGCCAGCGCCTCCTGTGAAAGATTTTGCTGCCGGCGGTGGGAGCGGAGGCGTTCGCCGAGCAGAGTATAATCGATTTCCAACATACCGTTCTCCTGTCATACAAAAGCGCCGCTGGGGGCGCCGTGCGGACTTCTTTTATCAGAATACCCTCGGTGTACAAAGGTCAATATGGTTTTTCGGGGCAGAAACACCGCGAAGCGGTGTTATCCTCGTTGC
>CAUBKG010000015.1 GCA_958436475.1 uncultured Clostridia bacterium | reverse complement strand
GGGCAAAAATCAGGGCTGGCAAGGCCGCAGGACGAAGGTGGGCTTATCTCCCACCAAGGACGAGAACGCAGCCAGCGCTCATTTTGGCTGCTGCAGGCATATTGCCCTTTGTACACCGAGGGTATCCTCGGTGTACAATAATCATAGAATTCCGGTGAGACGAAGTCAAGTAACAAAGTTGTTACGAATGCATAATTTTTCCGTTTGGGTTCTTTTAGGCGGAATCGCCCAGCAGAACACCGCGCGGCGGCCGGCGGCTCTTTCGGACGGGCTGATTCCCTCTTTCCCTTCCAAAATATTATTTTTCCTCTTGTCAACCGGGGGGATTGTGTGATATAATGCTTTCGTCTTCCGGAAAGATAAAAAAATGGGCCATTAGCTCAGTTGGTTAGAGCAACCGGCTCATAACCGGTTGGTCCGGGGTTCGAGTCCCTGATGGCCCACCATATATTTAGGGGCATAGCTCAGTTGGTAGAGCAGCGGTCTCCAAAACCGCGTGCCGAGGGTTCAAGTCCTTCTGCCCCTGCCATAACCGGACACCAATTTTGATACGATAGGTATTAAGGTTGGTGTCCAATTTTTTTATTAATGCAGCTAATATGAAATCATTAAACACGAAAAAAGTATAAGATTATTTGGAATTGATGGAGATAATATAATGAAGCGTGAACTAGGAATTGCAAGATGTGGGCTTGCCTGCTGTTTATGTTCTGAAAATGTGACTTGCAGTGGATGCAATTCCGGCGACTGCCCGGATAAGGAATGGTGTGTAAATAGAAATTGCTCGCTGTCAAAAGAAATCGGGCACTGTTTCGTGTGTGAAGAAAAATGCCGAAAAGGCTTGTTGGCTAAAATCAAGCCTTATGGTTTCAGTATATTTGCGAAACGATATGGCGAAGAAATGCTCTTAGATTGCCTTGAGCGAAATGAAAAGTGCGGTATTGTATACCATCGTGAGGGGATAAATGGCGATTATGATGAGTTTGAGGATGTTGAGAAATTGATAGAATTTATCAAAACCGGTAAACGCTGAGTTTTATATTTGCATGGATGTAAAATCGTGTGTTCAATTATAACTTTACCGGTGTACATCTTTTAACGATACCTCAAACCTTTTAACGAAAGATCGTATGGCGTGTGCACTTCGTATCAAAGTAGGTCACTACTTTCAAAAAACGAAGCGGGTGTTTTACGCCTGCTTCGTTTTTTTTCTTTGGGATCGCAAAGAAGGACTTGAACCCGGGAGGGTCTGCGAGAGAAGGAAACAATTCGGTGAATTGTTTCCCGAGCAGAGCGCGAGGGACGATACCGCACGCAATGCGTGGGGTGGCCCGAGCGAATCGTGTGCAGGGCACACGGTCTGTCCTTCTGCCCCTGCCAAAAATGCATCTACCGCTTTTGCGGTGGGTGCATTTTTTGTATGTGATAACTGCAATCTGAACCCGAAGGCACGCGCGGCGTGCCGGGCAACGCCGCCGAAGCGCCGCCTGCGGCGGAGTAAGCGAGGCGGGGTTGGCGCAGCGGTCAATTTTGCGCGCCGCTCCAAGGCGCCGGCAAAATTGGGCACCGCAAGAGGGGTTGCGAAGCAACTTCAAGTCCTTCTGCCCCTGCCAAAAATGCATCTACCGCTTTTGCGATGGGTGCATTTTTTGTATGTGATAACTGCAATCTGAACCCAAAGGCACGCGCAGCGTGCCGGGCAACGCCGCCGAAGCGCAGCACCGCTGCCTGCGGCAGAATCAAGTGCGGTGCTGAGGTGGAAAAGCAAGGAGCACTGCGAAGCGCTCCAAGCGAGCAGGGCGACTATGTTTCTGAGGGGCGGCATATGGCTCAAATTCTATCGTCCCCTTCCCTGCCATGTGTCACTGTTTTTTGCTTCTTCATATAATGAAAAGAGGTAGAAACAGTGAACAGAGACAGGCAAAGCAGCTTCGATTCCGGACTGCGGGACTACGGCCCGGCGCCGCTGATCGTAAATATAGACCGAGCAACAAAAATGAACCCGAATTACCGGACGGCATTATGGACCGGCGAGCACCTGCAGCTGACCTTGATGAGCATACCGGTCGGCGGGGATATCGGGCTCGAAATGCACCCGGACGTTGACCAATTTTTCCGCATCGAAAGCGGGCGCGCGCTGGTGAAAATGGGGAAAATCCGGAATGCTCTGAATTACCAGAAGCAGGTGGACGGCAGCTTCGCTGTGGTCGTTCCGGCGGGCACATGGCATAACGTGATAAACGCCGGAAGCGCCCCCTTGAAGCTCTATTCCATCTATGCGCCGCCGCATCATCCGTTTGGAACCATTCATCCAACGAAAGAAATCGCGGAAGCATCGGAGGAGCATTGAATTTCTTTTACAAAGCCATCCGGCGGAAAGCGGGATGACTTTTATATTTATTGAAAAAAATACATATAGATATATCTTCCGAAGTTTTTGCGAATTGAATAATGAACCGGTTTATGCTTTAATATAATAAGTATCATACATTTTTCAGGGAGGTTTGTTCAATGGGGTTTCAGAAAATCAGTGCGAAAGAAATTAAGGGAAACCTGATCAAAATGATTGCGGATGAATGGATGCTCGTTACCGCAGGAGATTCCTCCGGCTTCAACACTATGACCGCCAGCTGGGGCATGATGGGGGAAATGTGGGCGAGCGATGTTGCGGTAACGGTGATCCGCCCGCAGCGCTACACCTTCGAATTCATGGAAAAGAACGATTATTATACACTCTGCTTTTTTGATGAAGGCTTTAAAAAGGCGCTTGCCTTCTGCGGCGCGCATTCGGGCCGCGACTGCGATAAATGCAAGGAGACCGGCCTTACCCCCGTGTTTGAAAACGGATACACATACTTTGAGCAGGCAAAAACAGTGGTTGTTTGCCGCAAGGTGTATGTGAGCGATGTTGACCCGGCAAAGCTGACCGATGCTTCCATCGGCGCCTCCGTATACCCGAAGAAAGATTATCACCGCGCGTACATCGGAAAAATCGAAAAGGTTCTCGTAAAATAACATCCGTTTCGCTTTCAAGAGCCCTTCAGCGAAAGCCGGGGCCAGGGAGAAAGCTTTTATTTTTTGATTAGCACTTATGCAGGAAAGCCCGTGGCAGACTTCTTCTGCCACGGGCTTCTTGTGTTTCCTTACCCGAAGCCGGCAATGCCCAAAGGGTGTTTTTTCTGTCGCTCGGTGCAGAGGGAGCATAAGATAGGGGTATATCAGGGAGAAAAAACGGCAAATTATTGAGGGGAAGCCTCGTTTTCTTTCCCCGCCTCCGGAAAGCAAAGGCGAAAAAGCGAGGAAAAGGTTTCTTTCAAGCAAGGCAAAATTCTGTTAAATGCCCGGAGGGGTTGATTTTTCTGGATTTCCTGCTATAATGATAAAGGTTACAAATTGTAATTTTTATGATTTTAAAGGAGTGATTTAGTGATGCACGTTTCCCGCACACCGGATGAGCAGGAAAGAACCATTGCTGAATCCGGCAAAATAGAATCCGAACGTTTTCCCGCCCCCCTCTTCCGTGTCACCGATACCGCCGCCCGCCAGGCGGCCGGCCTCTGCCGGCTTACAGGCGAGCTGTTCCGCGGCACGGGCCGCTGGATCGCCCGCGGCTTCTCGAGGCTGTACCGCAGTGTAAAACGTCTACTGGAGCGTACGGTATTCGTGTATGCCCGCAATTTCGGCAACGCATGCAAGGGCTTCGGCCTCGAAATGCAGGAGGTTGCGGAAAGCACGGCGAAAGCCAAGCAGGAGCACGGCCTGCTCACTGCCATCCCCGTGTTTGCCCTTTTGTTCGGCAAGCGGGCGGTGAAGCACCGCCGGATCTTTACTACCGTTATCAATTACGCCCTTCCGATATTTGCCTGCGCCGTGCTGCTTGCCTCCCTCCAGTTCTGGTCGGGGCAAACCTTCGCCCTCCGCGTGGATTATAATGGAGAAACTCTCGGATATATCAACGACGAATCGGTTTTTGAGGAAGCGAGCGACCGGGTTGCAAGCCTTCTCCTCTCTTCCAACGATGCAAGCGCATACGTTTCCATTCCTTCTTACACGCTCAGCATCGTAAAGCCTTCCAAGATCATCGATGCGGACGTTCTGTGCGATAAAATGGTGCAGTCCTCCGGCGAGATGATTGAGAACGGCTGCGGCGTGTATATCGATAACCGCTTTGTCGGCGCGCTGAAAAACGAATCGGACGCCCGCGGGCTGTTCGATGAAATCTTAAAGAGCTTCCAAACGGAAAACAGCGATGCGGAAGTCAGCTTTTCGAACGATATCTCCTTAAAGCTCGGTTTTTACCCCACGGAAAGCATCGTGGACGTGAACCAGATGACCGATACCGTGATGGGACTTCGCTCCAACTATACCCTCCGTGCGGAGAACACCTCCTCCCAGCTTTTGGCAGATAAGCTCTCCGCCTGCGTTTCGCTCATCAACTCTTCGGACGATACCAACGAAACCGCCCCCTCTCCTCTTTTGGATATCTGCGTAACCAAAACGGAGACCTACACGGAGCCGATCGGTTACACTTCCGAGCAAATCAATGATAATTCCAAATACAACGGTTATAAAAAGCTCAGAAGGCAGGGCCAGAACGGCCAGTCGCTCGTGACCTGCTCGGTATCTTACGTGAACGGCGAAGAGGTCGGGCGTGAGATCGTAAGCAGGGAAACCACGGTGGAGCCGGTAAGCGAGCAGATCGTGGTAGGCACCAAAATCCCGCAGAAAACTTCTTCGCAGGGAGACGGCGTGCGCAGCGGCAAGTTCATCTGGCCGGTAAACGGCGGCTACATCTCCTCCCCCTTCGGCGGCTCGCGCAGCCACCGCGGCATCGATATCGCCGCCCCTTACGGAACGGATATTTATGCTTCAGACAGCGGCACGGTCGAGCTCGTTCAGAATTATGTGGCCTCGACCTACGGCTATCAGATCGTTATCAATCACGGGGATGGCTTCAAAACCCGCTATGCACACTGCAGCGCCATTTTCGTAACCCCGGGCCAGAAGGTCACAAAGGGCCAGATCATCGGCGCGGTCGGCAGCACGGGCCGTTCCACCGGCAACCACTGCCACTTTGAAGTGATTCGAAACGGTTCGCTCGTGAATCCCGCCAGCTATGTTTCAAAATAAATAATCCACTGAATTGCAGCGCCCCTTCCGGTGAACCGGAAGGGGCGTTTATTCTATGCTTTTTTCCGAATAGAGTACCAGCCGGGGCTTTGCAGAAATGCCTGTAAGGCCCCCAGTTTGTTCAAGAGAGAAAGGAAAAAGGAACTGCGGGCGCTACCTAGTACCAGGCACCGGACGATATCCGGTTAGCTCCAGTGCATTTTCTACTTCTTTCTGCGTCATCCCTGCAGCCAGCATTTCCTTGATTTGCGGCAGTAGTTCCTGTGTGTGCTGATACTTCCTGGACATAATTTTACCCCCTAATGCAGTACTTCCATTTTCCTACATTAGGGGGCCTTTTGTCTATTGTCCGCTTTTACTGGGGCGGTTCAAGCATCGCTCCGAGCGTTAAAGCTGTTTTTCAAGTGGCCGGCACTTCGATCTCGATTTCGGAAGAATCCATATAATTCGAGAAAAGCTTGCCATCCATCTTTTCATTGCGGAAGAGGTATTCCGCAATCTTGTGGAGCTTCTGCATGTGATCGCGCAGGATGCCGAGCGCCTTATCATACTGCTTCACGATGATATCCTCCACCTCGGAATCGATGGTGGCGGCAACCGCCTCGGAATAATCTCTCTGCTGGCCGTAATCGCGGCCGAGGAATACTTCCTCGTTGCTGGTGCCGAAGGACATCGGCCCAAGCTTTTTGCTCATGCCGTATTTCGTAACCATCTTGCGGGCGATATCGGTTGCCCGTTCGATATCGTTGGAAGCGCCCGTGCAGATATCCTCCTGCGTGAGCTCCTCCGCCGCGCGGCCGCCCAGCATGGAGCAGATCTGTTCCATCAGCTTCGTGCGGCTGACATGGCTGTTATCGTCCGCCGGGAGATACATCGTATACCCCGCGGCCATGCCGCGCGGAATGATGGAAATCTGGTGGACCGGGTCCTGCGTGGGCAGGAAATAGGAAACGATGGCATGGCCTGCCTCATGGTAGGCCGTAATCATCTTATCCTTATCGCCGATAACGCGGGACTTCTTCTCCGCGCCCATTACAACCTTGATGGTGGCTTCTTCGATTTCCGGCATGGTGATGGCCTTATGCCCCTTTCGGGCGGCAAGCAGCGCCGCCTCGTTGAGGAGGTTTTCGAGATCCGCCCCGGTAAAGCCGGAGGTGGACTGCGCAATGACCTTCAGCGTAACATCCGGGCCGAGAGGCTTGCCTCTCGAATGGACCTTCAAAATCTCTTCCCTGCCCTTGACGTCCGGATAGCCGACGGTGACCTGACGATCGAACCGGCCGGGGCGCAGGAGCGCGGGATCGAGGATATCGGGGCGGTTGGTGGCCGCAATCACAATGACGCCTTCGTTTGCGCCGAAGCCGTCCATCTCCACGAGCATCTGGTTGAGGGTCTGCTCGCGTTCGTCGTGCCCACCGCCGAGGCCGGCGCCGCGATGGCGGCCGACAGCGTCGATTTCGTCGATAAATATAATACACGGGGCGCTCTTTTTCGCCTGGCCGAACAGGTCCCTCACGCGGGACGCGCCGACGCCGACGTACATCTCCACAAAATCCGAGCCGGAAATAGAGAAGAACGGAACGCCCGCCTCCCCTGCAACCGCGCGGGCCAGCAGGGTTTTACCCGTTCCGGGAGGGCCCACGAGCAGCACGCCCTTCGGGATACGCGCGCCGAGGTCGTTGAACTTGCGGGGATTCTTTAAAAATTCCACGATTTCGCTCAGCTCCGCCTTTTCCTCATCCGCTCCGGCGACGTCTGCAAACGTGGTTTTCCGTTTTTCATCCGCCACCTGCTTGAACTTGGCCTTGCCGAAGCCCATGGATTTATCGCCGCTGAGGCTGTTCATCCGGCGCATCATGAACAACCACATAACCACGGTGGCTCCGATGATGAGCAGGATCGGAAGAAGGTTCCTCAGCCATGCGCCCTCGTTGCCCGCCTTGATATCACTCTTAATGGGCGTGTTTTGATGCGTCTGGTTATATTCACTGACAAGCGAATGGATATCCCGCAGATAGAACTCCGGGCCGGGCATCATATACCGGATTTCCTTTCCCGGGTTCTTCGGGCTCGATTCCTTGATTTTGAATTCCAGAGCGCCGCTGCCGTAATTATAATTGTAGGACTCCACCTGGCCGTTATTGAAATAGGAAATAACCTCGTAATACTGCGGCTTCGCCGTCTGGTACACGTTCTGCATCAGCAGATAGGCGCCGCCGAGGATCCCCAGCGTGATTGCAATATAAATGATAATGTTTCTGGCGTTTTTACTCAAAGAAGGTTCGCTCCTTTTCCACTAAAGTTGAGGCGCGGTAAATTATTTTCCGCCATACACGCTCGGCTTCAAAATCCCAACGAACGGAAGGTTGCGGTAACGCTCGGCATAATCGAGCCCGTAGCCCACAACGAATTCATCGGGCGTTTTCCTGCCGATGTATTTTGCATACACCTCCGCTTTGCGCCGCTCCGGCTTATCCAGCAGCGTGCAGATGGTCACGCTGTTTGCGCCGCGGGAGGAAAGCATCCTCATGATAAAGTCCAGCGTAAGGCCGCTGTCTAAAATATCCTCGGCGATCAGGACATCATAGCCGGTCAGGTCGGAGCTGACATCCTTATCTATTTTAATCACGCCGGTAGATTTTATACCGGAACCGTAGCTCGAGATGGACATGAAGTCCACCCGGCAGGGAATGGTGATGCTGCGCACGAGGTCCGCCATAAAAATGAAGGAACCCTTCAGCACGCTTACGATCAAAAGATTTTTGCCTTCGTAATCCCGGCTGATGCGCGCGCCCATATCCCGGACGATTTCCCGGAGCTCTTCTTCCGAAATTAATACCCGTTCGATATCCTGCAACATAGCACTTACCCTCTGTTTCCTTTTATTGATTCCGCGCGGTTCTCCCGGCTTTCGATGGAGAGAACCAAAAAGCGCTCCGTCTTCCCGGAAACGGCAGCCCGTTCCGATACGCCGAAGCCTTCCACCGCCAGCACGCCCTCATCATCCGCCAAAACGGCGAGAAACGCGCGCTGTTCCGGCGGCACGCGGGCCTCATTGAACAGTTTTTTGAGCGATTTTCCGGCGTTTCGGCCTGCACGGCGGAAATAATCCCCTTCCCTGCGGCTGCGGATCACCGGATTAGAAAGGATTTTATCATAATCCAGGACGAGAGTGTTTGCCAAACTGTTAACAACCCTGCTTTTTCCCGCTTTTCCCGACAAAATGCGGACTGTTACCTGCTTTTGGCCGAAAGAAAGCCCGCCTTCCCGAAGAGAAACGGGTTCCGGCGGAGAAGCAGGTATTTCTTCGCGGACCGTGAGGGTTTCCCCCAGCACCCGGATGCGGCGGCCGCCCGGAAGGCACACAGCCCCTTCTCCCGCGCGGAGCATCTGCTCCATCCGCTCCATGTGGCGGCGTTCCGGCACGATGCCCGTTTCCCGCTCTGCAAACAGGCGGAGCACGCGACGCCGAACGGCAGGCTCCAGTTCTTTTAATTTTATAATATTTAATCCTTTATTGCAATCGTTTCCCCGAAGAAAATTTTCCGCAAGACATTTGAAAAAATCCTCATCTTCCCTCGCGGAATCGGTAAAGCGGCACACCGCCTGCAAAAACGCCGGATTAATCCGGCAAAGCTCCGGCAGGATACGGCGGCGGATGCGGTTACGGGTATAGGTATCCTCGCTGTTCGTGGAATCGGTACGATAGGGAATCCCCTCTTTCCGGCAGTATGCTTCGATCTCCTCCCGGGAGCAGCGGAGCAGCGGGCGCAGGATGTTCCCGCGCTTTTCCGGAATCCCGCACACGCCCGCGAGGCCGCTGCCACGCGTCAGATTCCACAGCACGGTTTCGGCATTATCGTTCAAATTATGCGCGGTGAGGATCCAGGTGAAATCCCCGCAGGAACGAAAAAAGGCGTAGCGCAGCCGGCGGCCGCACTCCTCTTCCCCCTCGCCGGACGCAGCGGCCTCGGCCCTTACGTCCTCCCGGGTGCAATAGAGCGGCACACCGAGGCGTGCGCATACGTCTTTTACAAATGCTTCATCCCCCAGCGCCTCTTCGCCGCGCAGCATATGGTTTACGTGCGCCGCGGCAAGGAAGCACCCTTCCTCCTCGCAGAAAGCCCGGAGGAGGTGCAAAAGGCACATGGAATCGGCCCCGCCGGAGAGCCCCAGAAGCAGGCGGTCGCCCTTTCCGGCGCCCAGCCGGCGCAGCGTTTCCCGGAACGATTCGTTATTCATACCGGTCCTCCGGCGTGGTGAACTTCGTGAACTGCCCCTCCCAATGGAGCGGCACGGTACCGCGCGAGCCGTGGCGGTTCTTCTCCACGATACATTCGGCCTTGTTCTGTAGCTCCAGCTGCTTTTCCATATCCTTCTCATAGGTTGCTTCACGATACAGGAACATGACGATATCGGCATCCTGCTCGATGGATCCGGAATCCCGAAGGTCGGACAGCACCGGCCGGTGGTCGGTGCGCTGCTCGCTCGAACGGGACAACTGCGACAGGGTGATGACCGGAACATCCAGCTCCTTTGCCATGATCTTCAGGTTTCGGGTGATTTCGGATACCTCCAGCACGCGGTTGCCGTCTTTCCGGCCGGTGGACATGAGCTGGAGATAATCGATCACCACGAGGCCGAGATTCCGCACGCGGCGGAGCTTTGCCTTCATCTGCGGCACGGTGATGTTGCTCGTATCGTCGATATAAATGGGGCACTTCGAAAGCACATCGCCCGCTTCGGCGATGCGCGTCATTTCCTCCACGCCGATATCGCCGGTTTTGAATTTGTTGTTGTCTACCCGGGCTTCGGAGGAAAGCATCCTCTGCACCAGCTGTTCCCGCGTCATTTCCAAAGAGAAAACGGCGACCGCCTTGCCCGATGCCTCCGCCACATGGCTTGCAATATTGAGGGCAAAGCTGGTTTTTCCCACGCCCGGGCGGGCGGCGAGAAGGATCAGGTCCGATTTATTGAGGCCGGTGGTGAGCCTGTCCACCCCGGAAAGGCCGGTGGGCAGGCCGAGGTATTTTTCCCGCTCATCGGAGGTGAGCTTGGACAGGCGCTCAAACGTTTCATTGACGATGACGTCACGGATATGTACGAGGCCGGTGATATCCTTCCCCTGCCGGATTTCATAAATCTTCTGCTCGGCGGAATCGAGAAGCGTGGAAGCGTCCGTTTGGCCTTCCATGGCCTCGTCGATAATGGCGCGCGAGGCGAGAATGAGCGAACGGGCGTAATATTTCTCCCGCACGATGGCCGCGTATGCCTCCGCATTCGCCGTGGAGGGCACTAAATCGGCCAGCTGCATCAGATAGCTCTTTCCCTCTGCCTCTTCATAGGCGCCGTCCTTTTTCAGGGCCTCCAGGATCGTGACGAAGTCGATGGTGGTGCTGGAAAGCGACAGGCTCGAAACGGCGCGGAAAATCGCCTGGTGCTGCGGCAGGTAAAAGGATTCGGGCGTGACGTATTCGCAGACCTTATCGAAACAGGAAGGCTCCAGAATGATCGCGCCCAGCACCGATTGCTCCGCATCCAGGCTGAAGGGCAGGTTGAGTGCGGAAGAGAACTCCGCCGGATTCTGCATAAAACTGACCGCTCCTTTTTACTCGGTTACCTTTACGGTGATTTTGGCGCTGATGCCGGGATGGAATTTCACTTCCGCCTCATAGGAACCGAACGCCTTGATATCGGAGGCCATGGTGATTTTCCGCCGGTCCACCTGGACCTTCAGTTGGGAAGAAATCGCCTCGGCGACTTCTTTCGCCGTAACCGAACCGAACAGCCGGCCGGCCGAACCCGCTTTTGCGGTGATGGTGACGATTTTGCCGCTGAGGGTATCCGCCGCCGCCTTTGCCGCCGCCAGCTGCTCTTCCTCGCGGTGCTTCTGCGCTGCCTCACGGTTTTTCAGTTCATTCATCGCCTGAGCGTTCGCTTCCATGGCAAGCTTGCGGGGAAACAGGAAATTGCGGGCGTAGCCGTCCGACACGTTTGCAAGCTCTCCCTTTTTCCCGGTTCCTTTTACATCTGCAAGCAAAATTACTTTCATGTTTTCTTCCACCTTTCCGCGGGTGTTTCCCCGTCAGTTCGATTCAAAATACTGGTCGATCGCTTCACAGAGCCTGGCGCGCGCTTCTTCCATGCCGGTGCCGTCCGCCAGCTGCGCCGCGGCCATGGTGAGGTGGCCTCCCCCGCCGAGCGTTTCCATAATGATCTGGACGTTGACTTCCCCGAGGGATCGCGCGGAGATATTGACCCCTTCCCCTCTCGGGTACATCACAAAAGAGGCATTTACCCCTGAAATCGTGAGCAGCTCATCCGCCGCCTGGGAGGCGACCACGCGGACGTCCTCCTCACCGGCCTCGGTAAAGGAGATAGCGCAGCCGTTATAGAGCTCTGCCGCCGCCACAATAGCCGAACGCGTTTTATACGAGGGCATGCTGCTGGCGAACAGGCGCTTCACCTCCACCGGATCCGCTCCCTTGCTGCGAAGGAAGCTCGCGGCCTCAAAGGTGCGCACGCCCGTTTTCAGCACAAAGTTCCTCGTATCGAGCATGATGCCGGAAAGAAGCGCCTCCGCCTCCAGCCGGCCGATAGCGTCGGCGTCGATATACTGGATGAGCTCCGCCACCATTTCGGAAGCGGAGGAGGAATAGGACTCGTGATAAAAGATGACGGCGTTATCGATATGATCGACCGTTTTGCGGTGATGGTCGATCACCACCACGGTTTTGCATTTGGAATATAGGGCGGGATAATCGAGAAAATCCGCCCGGTGTGTATCTACAATAATCAGCAGCGATTTGCGGGTAAGAATGGCTTCGGCCTGCTCGCCGCTGATGATGGCTTCATCCTGCATGGCTTTATCCATGCGGGCAATGAGGGGCTTTGCCAGCGACTTCGAAGTATCGGCCACGATATGAGACGCCCGGTTATACCTCCTTGCAACGCTCCAGATGCCGAGGGAGGAACCGAAGCTGTCCAGATCACCGAAGCGGTGGCCCATAATGAAGATATTGTCGCTTCCCTGGATGAGCTCCCTCAGCGCAGAGGCGATCACGCGGGTGCGCACCTTGGTGCGGCGTTCAAACCCCTTGGATACCCCGCCGTAAAATTCAAAATTGTTGTTGGTTTTGATGGCAGCCTGGTCGCCCCCGCGCCCCAGCGCCATATCCAGCGCCTGGCGCGCTCCCTCCTCGCATTCGCGCAGGGTCTTCCCGCCCCGCCCGATGCCGATGGAAAGAGTGGCGCCCTTTTTATCGCCAAAGGTTTTGGAACGCACCTGTTCGAGAATATCGAACCGGTCGGTGATGTAGCTCTGCAAATGCCGCTCTTCCAGAACAAACAGAAAATGGTCCCGGTCCAGCTTGCGGAGCATGCCGGTGGAGCGCGCCACCCAATCTTCGATCAGGTGCTCGATTTCGCCCGTGATGGCGGCTTTTTCGCTATCCTTAATATTGCTGAGGAGCTCATCGATATTATCGAGCGCAATGATCGCCACCGCCGGGCGGCTTTCGCTATACTCCTCCGCCGTGCGCCAGAGCTTCGTATCGTCATGAAAATAAAGCACCTGGATATCCCGCTCGGCATTATACGCCCGGCTTTTATAAACCACGTAATGCCGGCTCTTTTGTTCAAAGCCGATCCTGCCGTCTGTATCCAGGGAGGAAAGCGCCTCGGGCGGCAGCAGCGTCTGGAGGGAAGCGCCGTAAATATCGCCCCCGAGCAGAACGTGTTCCCGGAACGAATCGTTATACCAGATGATCTCGTTGTCTTTCTTAGCGATCAGGATGGGCATGGCCAGGTTCTGGAGGGCGGCGCTGTCCGCCGAGTCCATGCTGCGGCTGATCTTATGTAGGTAGTACCGGATATCGTGCTGCATATGGAGCAGCCGGTAAACGGCAAGTACAACGAGCACTCCCGAGACAGCCAGTTCGATATAGAACAGGTTGCGGTCCCGGAAGAACATGACGCCCACCGCGGCGAGAAGCGCCGCGACAAGCAGGTATATGATTCCCGAAATAGACAACACACGATGCTTTTTCATGATTTCTCCTTCAGTCCGGAGCCAGTTATACCTCCATGATGACCGGGAGGATCATCGGGCTCCGTTTGGTCCGCTCGTACATCATGCCGGACAGCTCATCCTTGATTTTGTTCTTGATCGTCGTCCAATCCCGGATGCCGCTTTCCACACAGTGCTCCGCCACCCGCTGCGCCTGCACGCGCGCTTCGTCGATCAGCTCTTCCGATTCGCGCACATAGACGAAGCCGCGGGAAACGAGGCTCGGGCCGGAAACAATTTCGCCGCTGGCGCTGTCTATCGTCATGACGACGACGATGATGCCGTCCTGCGCGAGATGCTTGCGGTCGTTGAGCACGATGCTGCCTACGTCGCCGACGCCGAGGCCGTCTACCATGACGCGGCCGGCCGGAACGAGGCCGCCCACCTTCATGCTCTTCGCCGTGAGCTCCACCACGCGCCCGATGGATGTGATGAGGATATTTTCCTTCGGGATGCCCATGGAAAGGGCCAGCTCCGCGTGCTTTCTGAGATGGGTCTGCTCGCCGTGCACCGGCATGAAAAACTTCGGCTTTACAATGCCCATGAGCAGCTTCTGCTCCTCCTGGCAGGCGTGGCCGGATACGTGCACCTCATACATTTTTTCATACACCACTTCGGCGCCGAGCTTCATGAGCTCATCGATCACCTTGCTCACCAGCTTTTCATTGCCAGGGATGGGGCTTGCCGAAATGATGATGCAGTCGTTCGGGCTGATTTCCACCTTGCGGTGGTCGGAAAAGGCCATGCGGTGCAGGGCGGACATGGGCTCGCCCTGGCTGCCCGTGGTGATGATGACCAGCTGGTCGTCCGAATACCGGTTGATTAGGCTGATGTTGATGAGCACGTTTTCGGGAATTTGCAGATAGCCGAGATCCATGCCCACCTGCACCACGTTCAGCATGCTCCGCCCCACGACTGCTACCTTGCGGCCGTAACGGACGGCGCAATCCACGATCTGCTGGATGCGGTGGATATTCGAAGAGAAGGTGGCGATGATGAGGCGCTTCTTTTCCGCCTTTCGGAACAGGCTTTCAAAGCTCTCCCCCACCTTGCGCTCGCTCATGGTATACCCAGGGCGAGTGGCGTTGGTGGAATCGCTCATCATCAAGAGCACGCCTTCCCTGCCGAGCTGGGAAAAACGCGCGAGGTCGATAATATCCCCGTCGATGGGGGTGGTGTCGATTTTAAAGTCTCCCGTGTGGACGATCGTGCCGAGCTCGGTTTTGATGGCCAGCGCGACTGCGTCCGGGATAGAATGGTTCACGTGGATGAATTCCACCGTGAAGGCTCCGAGCTTGATGACGTCTCCGGGATTGGTTACATTGAGCTCGATCATCCCGCTCAGGCCGTGCTCGCGCAGCTTGCCTTCCACGAGGCCGAGCGTGAGGCGCGTTCCGTAAAGCGGAATGCGCGCTTCCTTCAGCAGATAGGGCAGCGAACCGATATGGTCCTCGTGCCCGTGCGTCAGGAAAATGCCGCGGATACGGTCCGCGTTCTTCAGCACATAAGTAAAATCCGGGATAACGAGATCGACGCCGGGCATATCGGCGTCCGGGAAGGTGATGCCGCAGTCTACGATGATGATATCGTTTCCGTATTCAAACAACGTTATGTTCTTTCCGATCTCATCGAGGCCGCCCAAAGGAATGATGCGCATAGGGAGCTTCGGCTTCTGGCGCCTGCGGGTCCCCTGCCCCTGCCGCTTTGCCGCCGGCTGGCGCTTTTTCGCCGGCTTCTTTTCATTGGCTTTTTCCGGCTTCTGCTCTGCCGGCGTTTCCGTTTTCTTGGTTTCTGACATAAAGATTAGTTACCTCCAAAAATGCAAGGCGCGTACAGCGGGAGAAGGCCCGCCCGGAAAAATCGGGTGGGCCGGCAAAAAGGGTTTTCACCCTTCGGCCGTCGTTCTCCTGTTCCGCCTTATCAAAATTCCGTACACATAAGGCTTCTGTTTCAACGATTTCAACAAATCCGAACACATACTTTAGTTCAATTTTACCTTTTTACCGGGGCAATGTCAATAGTTTCCCTTCTGTATCCTTTCGCGCAGCTCTGCGCAGAGCTCTTCCGCAATCTCCTGCGAAGCCGCTTCGGCAATCACCTTCAGCTGCCTTCCCCGCTTTTCCGGCCGGATGACGGCCTTGCCCCTCTGCAGGGCCACCGTAACGCCTTCGCCGGGGGTATAGCCCTTTTCGCTCCGGAAGGCGCTCATCACTCCCGCAGGGTTCCCCTCCACCTCCAGAACCATTTGTTTTGTTGCGAATTCAGGCAGCGCGCGGGCGAGGTCGTAGAGGCTCGTTTCCGTTTCCTTGAGGTAGGCAAGGAGCATCACCGCCTGCATCATGCCGTCTCTCGGGAAGGCGCGGGCACAGGCAAGGCGCCGGGCCTCCTTGTCGCTTTGATCCACCGGGCTCGCATAATAGCGGAGCACCTTCCTGCCGAACCGCTCCGCCAGGCGGTCGATTGCGCCGGGGGCGTCGCAGCACAGGGCGACGTCGTTCCCCCTGCGGAACGCAATCAGGCAGCACATGGCGAGCACCTTTTCGCTGTTCAGCACGCCGAGCCGCGGGTCGATGATGGTGAGCTCCCCGCCGGAGGGGGAAAGCTGAAGGATCCGCTCGCCCTGCATATCGCAGCCAAGCTTCTGGAGGACCTGATGGAGCAGGCGCTCTCCCGTTTTATTTTCACACGCCGCGCGGCAGGAAACGCCTGAAAGGCCGTTCGGGGCCTCGCTGTAAAGCTCCTGCTGGTAGATCAGCTGCATACCGCGCATATCCGCGATTTCCCGCCAGCTGTTCCACGGCGCGCGGACGAAATCGCGCTTGCTGATCCTCGATTCCAGGCTCCGCTCGTCCGAACGGAGCAGCGGCAGGCCGCCTTCCCCGAAGAGGCGGATGGAAGCCGCGGGGCCTCCCGCCACGTGGATTCCCATTTCCATTCCACTGAAAATCATGGATTGCTGCATCTGCGCGGGGAGCATTTCCCCGAAATCCCACACTTGTGTCCCGGTGGACATGATCCCGGCGGCCAGCGAAGCCTTGAGCACGCGGGCGGCGCGGCTGCCGTCGCTTGCGAGACCGATACGGGAGCGGCTGTGCAGGCTGCCTGCGGCGGAGCCGAGGCGCACGCACAATTCCGGCGTGATCTCCACGCCCGTTTCCCCCGTGATGCCCTCATCGGAAAAAAGGGTGCGCGAGGAGGACCCGTATTGATAGTTTTCGGAGACGATGGAGCCATCCTCCACCCGTTTTCCGGGCCAGATGAGCACGCCTGGCGCAACGCGCGCATGGCTGCCGATGACGGAGCCGCAGCCCGCCACGCTGTTTTCAAACAGGGACGCGCCTTTTTTAACCGATACGCCGGAGGCTAAAATCGCCCCGGTAAGGCGGGCGTCCTCCCCCACATACGAATCGGGCATGAGCACGCTGCCCGAAACCCGGGCGCGCAGGCCGACGACCGTGCCGTCGTCCAGAACGGTGTTGGGGCCGATAACCGCGCCGTCCGCTACCGATACATTGGAGCCGAAATACACCGGGGCCTTCACCGTGTAATTGCCGGAGGGAGGCTCATAGCCGTAAATACCCTTCTGCGGTTCCGGTAGGCGGCAGGAGACGCGCCCGTTCATCAAATCCGCATGGCAGCTCCGGAAGGTGGTGAGGTCTCCGATATCGCACCAGTATCCCCTCGTTTCAAAGGCGCGCAGGTTCATTCCCCTTTGGAGCATGAGGGGAAAGAGGTCTTTGGCAAAGTCGAAGGGCTTATCCTCCGGGATGAGCTCTAAAACCTCCGGCTTAATGAAATAAATCCCCGTGTTGGCCGTATCGGTATGAGCCTGGGGCCAGCCCGGTTTTTCCAGAAATCCGGTCACGCGGCCGTCTGCCTCATAGGTGACGAGTCCGTATTCCCTGGGGTCTTCTACACGGGTCGTCAGGATGACTGCGTCCGCATCCGTCAGCTCCTGATAGCGCGCTGCAGCGGAGAGGTCGAAGTCGCAGAGCGCGTCCCCGCTGATGACGACAAACGGTTCCGTAAAGCCCCCCGCCGCATTTTTCACTCCGCCCGCCGTGCCGAGCGGGGTTTCCTCCTCCACAAAGTTCAGGCGGATTTTGCCGTATACGCCGTCTTCAAAAGCGTCTGTGATGACGTCCGGGAGGTAGCGGATGGTGACCGACGCTTCATCCACCCCGTGCGAAGCGAGCAGGTCGAGAATATAACAGAGAATGGGCCGTCCGCACAGGCGGACCATGGGCTTGGGTGTATCGCAGGTAAGTGGGCGCAGGCGGCTTCCTTCACCGCCCGCCATGATAACGGATTTCATAAAATGATTCCCTCCCAAGGAAAATATTCGTTAGTAGTATGACCGGGAGAAGAATCTTTTATAAAATGTTTTTTACCTCGGCAGTTTACATTGGCAGGAGGCTGCACGCCACAGCGCACGCAGCGCCTGCAAAGCCCCCCGCCAGGGCCGCGGGCCGCCCGCCGCATTCCGCCGCCGCAGGAAAAAGCCCTGTGGCCGAAAGGTACGCCATCATCCCGGCCGAGGCGCAAAGCAGAAGGCAAAGAGCCGGGAGAGTGAGGAATGGGGATAGAGCGGCAAGCGCCAGAACCGCGCCGAGAGGCTCGGCCATCCCCACAAGCAGGGCTGCGGCAAGAGCCGCCCGCCGGCTCCGGCCCGCGTACCGCATGGCGGCCCCCACGGCGATTCCTTCGGGAATATTGTGCACCGCAGAAGCAAGAATGCCTTCCACCGATTGTTCCAGAAAAAGTGCCGCCCCTTCCGGGAGGTTATGCAGCAGCAATACCATCACGGTGAAAACGCCCAGCCCGGAAAAAGCAGTACGGTTGCGCAAAGCGCCCGATCCGATGAGAAAAGCGGCCGCAGCTCCGGCCGTCAGCCCAAAAAAAACGAACAGGCCGCCTGCTGTTTTGCCATACAGAAGGATCATCCGGCAAACCGCTTCGGAAACCATCCGCCACAGGGAAAAAACGAGCATGGCCCCGGCCGAAGCGCCGAGGAGGAACGCCCGCAGCCTCCCGCTTCTTTGTCCCGGCGCGGCCAGAGTCCCTCCGAAGGCGGTAAACAGTGCCGCCAGCATTGCCGTAACAACAGGAAACGCATATCCGTCCACTCTGGCGCCTCCTCCTTTATTATCGCTTTTTAAAACCGAAGAGCGGGCCGCAGGCTGTTTCCCGCCCATGGCTCAAAATATATTTCTAATAATTCTATGCGTCTCTTTTCTTTTTTGATGCGGTTTTATGATAAGATACGGAAAGAAAGGATGTGCCGGTTTGAAACGAGTGGAAATTTTTACAGACGGAGCCTGCAAGGGCAACCCCGGCCCGGGCGGCTATGGGGTGATCCTACGGTATGGCGGGAAAGAACGCGAGCTTTCCGGCGGAGAAGCGGAAACAACGAACAACCGAATGGAGCTCACCGCCGCAATTGAAGGCCTGGCGGCGCTGAAGGAGCCGTGCGAGGTGGTCCTCTGCACCGATTCCCAATACGTTGCAAACGGCATTGAAAAGGGTTGGGCCTACGGCTGGAAGAAAAGGGGCTGGAAAAAGAGCGACGGCAAGCCCGCCCTCAACGCCGATCTATGGGACCGCCTTCTTGCTCTGCTCGGCCGCCACACCGTGACGATCCGGTGGGTGAAGGGCCATAACGGTCATCCGGAAAACGAAAAGTGCGACCGGCTGGCGGTTGCCGAAGCAGAGAAGTTTATAAAGAGATAAAAAAACATCCGGCTTTGGACGGCGCCGTCCAAAGCCGGATGTTTTTTGCAATGTGTTATTTTCCGTTCCGGTTCTCCTTCAGCAGGTCGCGGATTTCGGTCAGGAGTTCGGTTTCGGGGGATACCACGGGGGCCGCTGGCTCCTCCTTAATTTCCTCCTTCTTGCGGCGGAACCGGTTGATCTGCCGGATCACAAGGAAAATGACGAACGAAATCAACAGGAAGTTAACCGCCGCCTGGATGAAATTGCCGTAGCAGAGCGCCGCTTCCGCCGCCGTTTCGGTTGCCGGGCGCAGCACGATCCGAAGGCTGGAAAAATTGATGCCGCCGAACAAAAAGCCAATGGCCGGCATAATGATATCGTTCACGAGCGAATTCACGATCGCGGTGAACGCGCCGCCTACCACAACGCCGACGGCCAGGTCAACCACGCTCCCCCGTGAAATAAAGTCCTTGAATTCCCCGAAAAAGCCCTTGGCCCTTTCTGCCGCATTCCTTGCTTTATTTTCCTTTGCCATAAAAAACATCCTCTCTTATCCTGTTTTTATTTTCCAAACCTGCTGTTGAGAAACTCCAGACGTTTCTGCATCCAGGAGGTCAGGTATTCCACTTCTTTTTCATAGCTGCCGAACACATCATAATTCGGCCAGATATCTTCATTCAGGATCTCCCATTTTTTGAAGTTATCTCTCTGGGAAGCGTCGATATACCGCGCGGTTTCCGCGATGTAATCGGGCAGCGTAGCAAGCTCCGCTGCATACAGCTCCTGCCAGCGTGCCTTCACGAGGTTCATAAACGAATCATTCTTATGGAACATATCGCCGAACCAGGTGGAATCCCGGATCCAGAACTTGCTCGGGGACGGGTCCTGATAATTCGTGTTGCCGGAGGAAATATCAAAATCCCAGACCGGTCCCATTTTCAGGGGGCCGTCCGCATCCTTATACAAGAAGATGCTGGCGTATCCGCTCGCATCGAGCGTTTTCATGATTTCGTTGCAGAGATACCAATCCACAAAGGAATCCACATCGATCAAATTATCGTAGCTCTCCCCCGCCTCTGTTCGCCGGATGAATTCCTCGAGATACTCAGTGAGGTATTCCTTCTGCTCTTCGGTGACGACGTCTTCCTTTGGATAATTGATTTCCATGGAATAGCCCTTTGGATAAATCATAACCTCGCCGTCGTTTCGCTGATTCACCTGGAAGAGGTATCCTCCGGTAAGGTTCGTGTTCCCCGCTTCCTGCGTTTGCACGTTCACCCGGTTTTCCTCAACCTTGATCTGTTCGCCGATGATATAATTGCCCCAATACTTCCCGTTCAGAAACAGGTTGCAGTATTGGAATTCCGGAGTGAAATCCATATGATCCAGCCGGCTTCCAAGCTCCAGGCCCACCATGTTCCGCAGGAGGGATTTATCGCAATAATTTGAAAGCAGGAGCCAATCCTTCGATTCCGGCATCCCCATAATGGATACCTTCTGTTCGAACTGGAGCTTATAGTTCTTCTTGGGGAACTCAAGGCTCGAATTGCCCCGCAGCTTCATGCCGATGGGCATGGCATAATACTCGCTGATCGCTTCCCCTTCCCTGCCCCGCAGCATCGTAAAGGAGGCATCCACTAAAATGGATTTTCCCAGGGGCCTCGCGTCGTTATCGTAATTTTCAAAATAGATATAAACGTTCGGGAGAACGGTATCCTCCAGCGGTTCCAGGGATATGGCATACGTTTTTTTCTGCCCTCCATTTTCCACGGTGTAAACGACCGGCTTTGTAAAATCGTTTTTCGTAGAGCCGCTGCGCTGCCGTTTTCCGTTCGCCGTAACGGTGGCGCCGTCCGGCGCGGCAAAGGAAAGCACGGCCTTCGACAGATCCATGGTGGAAGGCACCATAGCTTTCATGGTGCTTCCGTTCTCATCCTCTTCCAGCAGGATGTTGCTTCCGAGCCCTGCGTTCTTCGCGGAAGACAAGCGGACATCTCCGAGGCGGCAGGCACCCTCTTCTTCCCGGATGAAAAAGAGGCTGTATTCCGTAAACCGGCCCGTATACCCCCGCGCGGTAACGGTTTTCGGCTTATGGAGCCAGATGCGTGTGTTTTCTTCCATGTAATCTGCCCCGATAAAGACGGCTTCCCCTGTAAAATCAATATGCGGGCGCAGGCTGGTGCCTTTAAAATCGGCGGGGACAGTTACGGTAATGCTGTCTCCGCTGACGGCGGCGGCAATATCCTGCGAGAGGCCTTCATTCTCGGAAGCAAGGAATGAAAAGGTGTGGACGCGCGGATTTGTTAAAAAATATCCGCCGAGCAGGATTCCCACCCCAACAAGCAGGATTACCGTTATTAACAAAAATTTCTTTTTTGTCATGGAAGTATTCTCCTGTCATAATAAACAAAACACAAAAATAGATTGCAAAAAAACTGTAATTATTGTATCATACTTTTGTCAGGTTGAAAAGGGTCGAAAAAGGTCTTTTTCTCCCCATCTTATGTTTTCTGGAGGGGTTTTTGTGCTTTTACTGAACAGCGGCGCCACGCGGGTCACCTTTGGCGATGCTTTCAAGAAAAAGTTCCTGGAGGGATTCTCCGTGGACCTCGACCTCGGCGCGATCGCCATGACCATGCTGGTGGTGTTAGCCATTGCCGTGTTCATCTTCTTCGTTTATAAAAAGGCCAACACCAGCGTGATGTATTCCAAAAGCTTCAATATTTCCATGGCCTCCATTTCGGTGATTACCGCCATCCTCATTATGGCGATCAGCTCCAACGTGGTGCTCTCCCTCGGTATGGTCGGCGCCCTGAGCATCGTCCGCTTCCGCACGGCCATTAAAGACCCGATGGATATGCTCTTCCTGTTCTGGTCCATTTCCATGGGCATCGTGACCGGCGCGGGTTTCTTCTGGCTCGCGATTCTTTCTTCCGCCGTGATCGGCGCGGGGCTCATTCTCTGCGGGCATATTCCGGAAAAGGCCCGGCCTTATATTTTAGTGGTGAATTATGAAGAAGAAGACACGGAAAACTTTATCTTCCGCAGCGTGAAGGAAGTTTCGAAAAAGTATAAGGTGAAATCCAAGAATATCACGAGCGGCAACATCGAGCTGACGCTGGAGGTCGGCACCATTCCGAAGCCCTCCAGCTTTGTGAACCGCCTGAACGATAATGAAGGCATCAAGCACGTGGTGCTGGTTTCCTATAACGGGGATTACAGCTTCTAGTGAATAAAAAATAGCCGCAAATGAAGCGCCATTTTTCAGTGGAGCTGTTTAGCGGCTATTTTTTGGCGCATGCGGTCTCTTCGAGGCCGCGCGCGGAGATTTTACGTCCGTTGCCCGTGCAGCGGGCAACATGGACAATTTTTATAGATTGCCAGGGGCAATCTATAAAAAATCAGCAGGCGCTTCGGCCAAAAGCCGGGGCCGGGTGAGGAAACTTTTATTTTTTGACTTGCACTTAAATGTTAAGAAGCCCGTGGCAGCTTTCCAGCTGCCACGGGCTTTTATAGCATTCTTAGAATTCAAAAACAGGATAAAATTTATTTTGCGCCGCTGAAGGCGTTTTTTTCGATGCAATGCAAGGAAGTTTTTCACAGGCACCTTTTGTGGCTGCCAAGAAAAATTGACGCGGCAGTGAGTGAAAAAAGCCCTTTCAGCGGGAAAGTTTCCTAGGCTCCGGAGTCGGCTAAAGCCGGAGCGCCCTTTTTTATGCTTGTTTGCGGCACACAGCGGGCAGATGCCGGGCCGGCATTCCAAAAGCCCTGGAAGCGGACGCTCCCTGTTCCGCCGACCTTCTGCCAACGAAAAACCGGCGGGAGCAAAAGCTCCCGCCGGAACGTGCAGTTTATAAAGTCCGTTTCAAAACGGATTATTCCGCATCTACCTTGACCATGTGCTTGATGAGATCGAGCACCTTGTTGCTGTAACCCCACTCGTTGTCATACCAGGAAACAAGCTTTACGAAATGGTCGTTCAGCATGATACCGGCCTTGGCATCGAAGATGGAGGTGCGAGGATCGCCGAGGAAGTCGGAAGAAACGACGGCGTCTTCGGTATAGCCGAGAATGCCCTTCATTTCGCCTTCGGAAGCTTCCTTCACAGCGGCGCAGATTTCTTCATAGGTGGTGGGCTTCGCAAGGCTGACGGTCAAGTCGACCACGGAAACGTCCAGAGTTGGAACACGCATGGACATACCGGTGAGCTTGCCCTTCACTTCCGGGATAACCAGAGCGCATGCCTTGGCAGCACCCGTGGAAGACGGGATGATATTGCCGGCCGCCGCACGGCCGCCGCGCCAATCCTTCATGGAGGGGCCGTCAACGGTCTTCTGGGTGGCGGTGGTGGAGTGAACGGTGGTCATGAGGCCTTCCACTACGCCGAACTTGTCGTTGATGACCTTGGTCAGCGGAGCCAGGCAGTTGGTGGTGCAGGAAGCGTTGGAAACGACCTTCATGTCCTTGGTGTAGGTGTCGAGGTTAACGCCGCAAACGAAGGTGGGAGTTTCCTTATCCTTCGCCGGGGCGGAGATGACTACCTTCTTGGCGCCCGCCTGGATGTGGGCGGAAGCCTTTTCGGTGGTGCAGAATACACCGGTGGATTCCACAACGTATTCCGCGCCGACAGAGCCCCACGGAATCTGGGAGGGATCCTTTTCAGCAAATACGCTGATCGCCTGGCCGTTTACGACGAGCTTGCCGTTTTCGGTTTTGAGATCGCCCTTGAACTGGCCGTGCATGGTGTCGTACTTCGCCATGTAAACCATGTAGTCCAGATCAATGAAGGGATCGTTGATGCCAACGATTTCAAAGGTTTCCGGCTGCGCGACAGCCGAGCGGAACACTAAGCGGCCAATACGGCCAAAGCCATTGATACCGATTTTGATCATAGTGTGCTTACTCCTTTTTGTTATTTTTTTATGGTGAAGACGCCGCCTTTTTCAGGAAGGCCGGGTCTTACTCCGCATCGTAAAGCTTCGAAAGCCTTACCAGGTGCTCGTATTTATCCGAAGCGTTCTTCGCGGCAGCGTCGAAGAGGCCGTCCGCCTTATCGGGGAAGGAACGCTTCAGCGCGCTGTAACGGACTTCGTTCAGAAGGAAGTCTTTGTAATCCGCGGTGGGAGCCTTGCTGTCCAGCACGAAGGGATTCGCGCCTTCGAGGGTCTTGCGCGGGTCGAAGCGGAAGAGATTCCAGTAGCCGGCGGCAACCGCGTTCTTCTCTTCGGTCTGGCTGATGCCCATGCCGCCGCGGATACCGTGGTTGATGCACGGAGCATACGCGATGACGATGGACGGGCCATGATAGCTCTCCGCCTCATTGAAGGCCTTGATGCACTGGTTATAATCTGCACCCATGGCGACCTGGGCTACGTAAACATAGCCGTAGCTCATGGCGATGGCGGCGAGGTCCTTCTTCTTCACGGTTTTGCCGCTGGCGGCAAACTGCGCGATCGCGCCGGTCGGGGTAGCCTTGGAGGCCTGGCCGCCGGTGTTGGAATACACCTCGGTATCGAATACGAGGATATTGACGTCTTCGCCCGAAGCGATGACATGGTCGAGGCCGCCAAAGCCGATATCATAGGCCCAGCCGTCGCCGCCGAACATCCATACAGACTTCTTCGCGAGGTAATCTTCATCCTTCTTCATCAGCGCAACGAGCTCGCCGGCTTCGCCGCCGTCCTTCTCTGCTGCGAGGGCAGCCTTCAGAGCGTCGGTAGCGGCAGCGTTTGCTGCGCCGTCGTTCTTCGTGTTCTTCCATTCCGTGATGGCGCCTTTCAGCTCTTCCGAACCGATTTCGAGGAGACGGTCCGCATAGCCTTCGAGGCGCTCGCGGATGGCCTTCTGTGCAAGGTAAATACCATAGCCGAACTCGGCATTGTCTTCAAACAGGGAGTTCTGCCATGCCGGACCGTGGCCCTTGGCATTCACGGTATACGGAGTGGAGGGAGAGGAACCGCCCCAAATGGAGCTGCATCCCGTGGCGTTTGCAATATACATGCGGTCGCCGTAAAGCTGGGTAACGAGCTTGGCATACGGGGTTTCGCCGCAGCCCGCGCAGGCGCCGGAGAACTCAAGCAGCGGCTGCTTGAACTGGCTGCCCTTTACGGTGCCGGGCTTGAACTTTTCGAGCACATCCGCCTTCGGGGCGAGCTCGCGGCCGTAATCGAAGCCCTTCTGGCTTTCCAGCTGGGTTTCGAGCGGCTTCATAACGAGAGCCTTATTGCCCTTCTTGCCCGGGCAGACGTTCGCGCAGGAGCCGCAGCCGGTGCAGTCGAGAGCCGAAATGGTGATGGCAAATTTCTTGCCGGGCATACCGGTCATATCCACAAACTTCATGCCTTCCGGAGCGTTTGCAGCTTCTTCCTCGGTCAGAACGGCCGGGCGGATAACTGCGTGCGGGCAGACATAGGAGCAGAAGTTGCACTGGATGCAGTTTTCAGGCTGCCATTCGGGAACATCCACCGCGATGCCGCGCTTTTCGTAAGCAGCGGAGCCCTGCGGCATGGTGCCGTCCGCGCAGTCTACGAAGGTGGAAACGGGGAGCTCGTCGCCCTTCTGGGCGTTTACGGGCATCTGGATATTCTTGACGAAATCGACGAGGTCCTGACGCGCGCCGGTAACGGTAACGGTCTTTTCTTCGTCCTTCGCGGTTTTCCAGGATTCCGGAACCTTAACTTCCTTCGCACCCTCCACGCCGCGTTCAATGGCAGCATGGTTCATGGCAACGATCTTTTCGCCCTTCTTGCTGTAAGACTTGGTGGCGGCTTCCTTCATCAGGGTCACGGCGCGGTCGGCCGGGATGATGCCGGAAAGCTTGAAGAACGCAGCCTGCAGGATGGTGTTGATGCGGCCGCCGAGGCCGATCTCCTTCGCGATATGGGTAGCGTCGATGGTATAGAACTTGATATCGTTTTCCGCGATATAACGCTTCATGGAAGCAGGCAGATGATTTTCGAGTTCTTCCTCGTTCCAGCTGCAGTTGAGCAGGAAATAGCCGCCCTTCTTCAGGTCTTCCACCATATGGTATTTATCCACATAAGAGGGGTTGTGGCAGGCGACGAAGTCCGCCTTGTTCACGAGATACGTGGATTTGATCTTCTTCTCGCCGAAACGCAGATGGGAAATGGTTACGCCGCCGGACTTCTTGGAGTCATAAGCGAAGTAGCCCTGCGCATACATATCGGTATTATCGCCGATGATCTTGATGGAGTTCTTGTTCGCGCCGACCGTGCCGTCGGAACCGAGGCCCCAGAATTTACAGCTGTGGGTCCCCTTCGGAGTGGTGTTCGGGTTTTCCGAAACCGGAAGGGAAAGATAGGTAACGTCGTCGTCGATGCCGATGGTGAAGGTCTTCTTCGGGGCATCGGCCTGCATGTTGCGGTATACGGAAATGATCTGCGCCGGCGTGGTATCCTTGGAACCGAGGCCGTAGCGTCCGCCGTAAACCGGAACGTTTGCAAACTTGGAATCGCGCAGTGCCGCGACCACATCCAGGAAGAGCGGCTCGCCGAGGGCGCCCGGCTCCTTCGTGCGGTCGATCACGCTGATCTTTTCCACGCTTTCGGGAATAACGGAAAGCAGATGCTTCACGGAGAACGGGCGGTACAGGCGAACCTTTACGAGGCCGGCCTTTTCGCCGTTTTCGTTGAGGTAATCCACCGTTTCTTCAATCGTATCGCACACGGAGCCCATAGCCACGATCACGTGCTTGGCATCCGGCGCACCGTAATAATTGAAGGGCTTGTAATCGGTGCCGATCTTCGCGTTGACCTGATTCATATAGTCTTCCGCAACATCGACGATTTCATTATAATATTTATTGCTGGCTTCTCTCGACTGGAAGAAGATATCCGGGTTCTGCGCGCTGCCGCGGAGGACCGGATGCTCCGGATTGAGAGCGCGGCGGCGGAACGCGTCTACCGCGTCGTGGTCGAGCATTTCATCGAGATCTTTATAATCCCACACTTCGATCTTCTGGATCTCGTGGGAGGTACGGAAACCATCAAAGAAATGGAGGAACGGAACACGGCCCTTGATCGCGGAGAGGTGTGCTACCGCGCCGAGGTCCATAACTTCCTGCACGCTGCTGGAGCACAGCATTGCAAAACCGGTCTGGCGGCATGCATAAATATCGGAATGATCGCCGAAAATGGAAAGGGCATGGCTTGCAAGCGCACGGGCCGATACGTTGATAACGCCCGGAAGCAGCTCACCTGCGATCTTGTACATGTTCGGAATCATCAGGAGCAGGCCCTGGGACGCCGTATATGTGGTGGTGAGGGCGCCCGCAGCGAGAGAGCCGTGCACAGCGCCGGACGCACCCGCCTCCGACTGCATCTCCGCCACTTTTACCGTGCGGCCGAACAGATTCTTTACACCTGCGACAGACATTTTGTCTGTTTCTTCAGCCATATTGGATGACGGGGTGATCGGATAGATCGCGGCAACATCGGTAAACGCGTAGGATACGTGTGCCGCCGCGCTGTTGCCATCCATGGTTTTCATTTTTCTTGCCATTGGATTTTTCCTCCTTCAAAGATTAGTGAACCTATGCAATTTCACACCTATAAATCATATCATTATTAGTCACTTCTGTAAATACAAAAGTTGCTTAATTTTTGCTGAGTTTGCAGTTGTTTTTTTATTAACAATTGCTTTCCGCCTTCACACGACCCGTTTTTGCCGCTTTTCAGGTCTTTTGGCGCGCTTTGCGGGCAAGAAATTCTGCTTGCTTTTGTTTCTGCGGTTTCCCCTCTCTTTCCGCCGCCGCGCTCGCTTTGACTTTTCACTCTAAATCCGTTAGAATTTGAGCATAAAACATTTGGTATGACTTTTGCTCATTTCGCATGCAAACCAAATATGCGGTTTTTGATTCAGGAGGAGGATTTTTGAATGGGCAGTGACCCTTACCCGGCCGGCAATATTTTGCTGCAGCTGCTTGTGCTGGCGATTCTGATTTTTCTCAACGCGTTTTTTGCCGCGTCTGAGATCGCAGTCGTTTCGCTCAATGCAAACAAATTGAAAAAGATGTCGGAGGATGGCAACAAAAAAGCGCGCCTGATCTCCAAAATGGTGGATAACCCCAGCCGTTTCCTCGCTTCCATCCAGATCGGCGTTACCCTCTCCGGCTTCCTGGCATCGGCCTCTGCCGCGCAGAGCTTTGCCGAGCCCCTGACCCGCTGGCTGAGCGGGTTCCTTCCCATTCCTGTAAACGTCATCAGCACAGGTTCCGTTGTAATCATCACGATCCTGCTTTCGTTCGTTACCCTCGTGTTCGGCGAGCTCGTTCCCAAGCGGATTGCCATGCAGCGCGCCGAAGCGCTCGCGTTCCGCGTTTCCCGTATCCTCTCGGTGTTCAGTTCGATTATGAAGCCCTTCATTTCCCTGCTGGCCGCCACCACGAACGGGGTGGTCCGCCTGTTCGGATTCAATCCCGATAAGTCGCAAAACAATGTGACGGAGGAAGAAATCCGCCTGATGGTGGATGTGGGCAACGATGCAGGCGTGATCGAGGAAAATCAGAAGGAAATGATCAACAACATCTTTGAATTCGACGACCGCTCGGTGGATGAAATCATGACCCACCGCACGGAGATGACCGCCATCGAAAGCACGGCCACCATCGCGGAAGCGGCGGAGTTGGCCATAAAATTCGGCTATTCCCGCATTCCGATTTACAAAGAAGACATCGACGATATCCTCGGCATTGTTTATGCAAAGGATATTCTGCGTTACCTCGGCAAGGATTCGTATCTGGATGCGCCGGTTGCTTCCATCATGCACCGCGCGCTCTTTATCCCCGAATCCCAGAAATGCCGCGATCTCTTCGCCGCGCTTACCGCGAACAAGCTCCAGATCGCCATTGTGCTGGATGAATACGGCGGCACGGCGGGCCTCGTTACCATGGAGGACCTCATTGAATCGATCGTCGGCAGCATTCAGGATGAATACGACAACGAGGAAGAAGAAATCGAACAGGTGGACGAAACCACCTTTACAGTGGACGGCACCGCCGATATCATTGAAATCGAACGTCTGCTGGATATCGAGCTTCCCGAAGGGGATTACGATACCATCGGCGGCATGATACTCTATCTGCTCAAACGCATCCCTGCTCCCGACGAGCACCCCACCATATCCGTGGAGGGGTATGACTTCACCGTTCAGAGCAGCGACGAGCGCCGCATTGAAACGGTGCGCATTGAGAAAACACAAAAAACAGAAAAGGAGCAAGTGTAGGTTTTTCCTCACTTGCTTTCTGTTTTTATATTCTTCCCACGGCGGCCGCCGGACGTTCCCGGTGCCCTATCATCACAGTGCGAACAAGCTGTTTTTACGGCTTATTCCTATCGGTCAGTTCGCAATATCCTGACCTAAAATAAAACTACGGAGGAAAACTGAATTATGAAAAGGAAAAGCATCCACTATCTCGCGGAATGCGGCGTGATCGCCGCGCTCTACTGCGTTTTGAGCCTCATCCTCATGCCCATATCCTTTGGGCCGGTGCAGGTTCGGATTTCCGAAGCGCTCACCCTGCTCCCCCTCTTTACCCCGGCGGCGATTCCCGGCCTCACGGTCGGGTGTATGATTTCCAACTACATTGGCTTTGCCTCCGGCATGCCCGTGCTGCCGATCGACATTCTAACAGGCAGCCTCGCAACCCTTCTCGCGGCAGTTGCCACCCGTGCGCTGCGGAACGTTCGGCTGTTTCCCCGCGGGAGCCGGATTGCCGTGATCCCGGCAATCCCCCCCATTCTTTTCAACGCCGTCATTTTAGGGCTGGAATTTACCTTCCTGGAGCTTCAGCAATTCAGGGCCGCGCCCTTTTGGGGATATTTTGCAAGCGTGGGGCTCGGCCAGTTCGTCAGCTGCATGCTCCTCGGGGTTACCCTTACCTGTGTGCTGGAGCGGTCAGGGCTTGCAAACCGCCTTTTCCTTTCCGAACCATCGCGTTAATTGAATTTCGGGTGCCGGCCGCCGATGCGGAAACCGCGCTCCGGGGCCGCCCCGCCCAGCTGCATCAAAGCGGCTGGCTGAAAAAGGAGCATCATTTTCCTTATGCACTTTGAACACAATATCGTTAAAGACCATATCCGCCAGATAAGAGCCGTTGCACCGGCGAAATCCATCGCCGTGAGTTTCGCCATCCTGATTTTGATCGGCGCGCTTCTGCTCTGCCTGCCCATCGCCTCAAACGATGGGCATTATACCAACCTGTTCGATACGCTCTTTACGGCGACCTCCGCCACCTGCGTGACCGGGCTGATCTTGTTCGATACCTTTACCAAATGGTCGCTGTTCGGCCAACTGGTGATCCTCGCCCTGATTCAGATCGGCGGTATTGGGTTCATCACCTTCGTTACCTTCTTCTCCCTCACCGTGCGCCACAAAATCGGGCTGCGTGACCGCAACCTTGCAAGGGAATCCATCAATTCCTCTTCCTCGATCGACACGGCGCACCTGCTGCGCCTGGTCATTTTCTTCACGCTGTGCATCGAAACAATCGGCGCGGCCGTTCTGGCGATACGATTTATCCCCCTCTTTGGGACGCGGGGCATTTATGTTTCCATTTTTACCGCGATATCGGCTTATTGCAACGCGGGGTTCGATATTTTCGGGAGCGTGCATCCCTTCTCCAGCGTCACGAGCTTTTCGCACGACCCGCTTGTGCTCATCACCATTTCTGTTTTGGTCATCATCGGCGGCTTGGGGTTCATTGTTTTTCAGGATATCGTTATGTACCGCAAGCGCCGCAAGCTCATGTTCCATACAAAGATCGTGCTTCTGATGTCTGCTGTCCTTCTCGTTGTGGGAGCGCTTTCTTTCCTGGGTATGGAATATCACAACCGCGCAACCCTCGACCACATGACTTTAGGCGACAAGCTTTCCAACTCATTTTTCAACGCGACCGTTTCCCGAACCGCCGGCTTCAATTCGGTGAACCTGAACTCCCTGCACGATTTTACCAAGCTGTTTTTGATCCTCTTTATGTTCATCGGCGGCTCGCCTGGCTCCACGAGCGGCGGTATCAAGGTAACGACGTTTGCCGTCATTCTGGGAACGGTATTCAGCGTGATCACCGGCCGCGACGAGACCGTCCTCTTTGGGCGGCGCGTGGATAAAAAGGTGGTTTACCGGGCGCTGGCTATTATTCTCCTCTCGATGATTCTGGTCATCTGCACCACGGGCATTATCCTGTTCTACGATAAGCATGTGAGCGCGATCGACGCCCTGTTTGAAGCCACATCTGCCTTTGGCACGGTGGGTATGAGCACCGGCATCACCCCTACGCTCGGTGTCATTCCCAAAATTGCGCTGATCCTTACGATGTTCATCGGGCGAGTCGGGCCGATCTCCTTTGCCATCGCCCTTACGATCAAGCATGCCAACAGCAAATCCAACGAGGTTTTGCCGGAAGGCCAAATCATTGTTGGCTGAAAAAGCCGGCAAATAGAAAAGATTCCGCGGCGCAAGGTCCCCGTTATGAAGGGGGCCGGACCCGCGGATTTTTTATGCCGCCGGGCTTTATCTTTCCTCATGAAGTATTGCCTCGCGTCACGAGGGGCAAATGGGGTTCCGGGTCAGAAACGTCGCAGAACAATGTTCTCCACGTTGGCATAGTGGCAAGTGCAGTCTTGGCCCGGCTGCTTCGGCTGCCTTCTATGAGAAAACAGGCGTACACGAGCCAGCAGCCAATATGAAACTGCGCTTTTTCGCGTTGGAAGGGCAAGGCTTGGATGCGGGGAGGTTTCCGCCCTTCGTTCCCCCCGCCAAAGCTCACCACAATAAAGCTGCGCCTACACAGGGAGGAACGCCGCCGAACAGCGCTCTTCCTCGTCTTAAATGAAATGCCCTATCTATCCCTTTTTGCCTTTCAAACTCACCCTGCCACCGAGCCGGTGGTTTCCATCACAATAAGAAAAGCGCCCCGGATGCAAATGATCCGGGGCGCTCGATTTAATTGCGGTTTACGGAAAGGGATTTCTAGAAGTTGCAACCGCTCTTGGTTACTGCGAAGCTGGAACCGATCTGGTTCATAAACTTCGTTCCGGTGCCGGCAACCTGGCAATTTCTAAAGGTGACGCCGGAACCATCGCCAAGAGGCTGAGTATCCTTTTCAATCAGAATACCATAGCTGCCGTTGAACCCGTTAACATTAACGTTCTCAAACACAACCTCTTCAATGGAATTGTTACGCTCCATCGTAATCACGATACCGTTCGTCCAGGCATCTGTAATATTGATATCCTTGAAGTTAATGCCCTTGACCGGATTCTTTGCGTTATTGTAGCAGCGCACCCAGATGGCGCCGAAGGGCCTTCTGCCCCACATCCAGCCGCCGCAGCGTTCGAAGTTAATCTTCTCAACCGTGGTGGTGCCGGTGAAGGGACGTGGCTCAAATTCACTGGAAACCATGATGCCCGCATAGGTGAGGCTGTCACGCGCGGTGATCTTGGTCATAGTGTTGTCCATACCGCCGTAGATCGCGAGGCAGTTTGCACGCCACGGAGCTTCTATACGGCAGTTCCGAACCGTATTTCTGGCGCAGCCCGGATAGCTGATATCCGCGCTCGGGCCGTCCATTTCCGGAGCGGACCAGATGGCGATACCATCATCGCCGGTGGAACGGATATGCGTGTTCTCCACAACGCTGTTCTTGGTACCGTTGCAGTAGTTGATACCATCGGCACCGGTGTTGCGGAAGCGGCAGTTTACGGTTGCGAGGTTTGTGGTGATGCCGGAGCCTCCGCCGACCCACTCGCCGCAGGTGAAGCGCTCAATCCAGATATTTTCGAAGCGGGTACCGTCGCCGTAGCCATTGAAGAACGGCTTACCGGAGCCGGTTCTGGAGGAGCTGGCGCCGAAGAAGGCAAAGTCCTTAAACACGGTGCCGTGGCCGTTCATATTGAAGCCCGCAGCACCCCAGTCAGAGTCGCCTCCATTGTTGGTATACAGAACGGTATGCCACATGCCGGCACCAACAATCTGGAAGCCAACGTCAACATTGTACATTTGGATCTGAGAGGTCATCTCATACCGGCCGGCCGGGATATACAGGCCCTTTAAGCCCTGGTATTCCGGCTTATTCTTGTTGTTGCCCCAGTTCTGGATGAAGCCGTAAATGCCGGTGGTGATGTTGCCGTTGTAGCCCTCGTACTTCGTGATATCCAGGAAGTTTTCCGGGCAGGGCTTCGGGCCGTCAACCTTTTCGAGCTCGATGAAGTCGATACCGTAATATTCGCAGGTATCGCCCGCATCCTTCTGCAGCTTTACAACATCACCGGCGTTGATGGTGAAGTCGAGGAGCTTATGACACTCGTCGTAAATATGCCTCGGAGAGCCGCCGTTATCGGTGGTAGACGGATTGTTCAGCGCACTGTTATAGCCCTGCTCATCCGTATAGCTCTCATCCACATAGAACCACGAATATTTGGAGGTAACGTCAAGCGTGGTTTTCTTGACACCGTTTACATAAACGGAAATGGTGCCGTTGCCATTATCGCCGACGTCCGGAATAGTGGCGCGGAGAACGATGGAGTTCGCTGCTTCGGAAGCCGTCCACTGGACGTAGGAGCCGGTGCTTGCAAGCTTAACAGCCGCACGGCCTACCGCCTCACCGCCGATGGTGCCAATGGTGCCGTCTTTTGTGGGCGTGCCGCGCTCAACCGTGGCTCCGCCGCCGGTTGTGCCATCTTCCGCCTGATAGGTTACCCATGCCGCATCCATATCCCATTTTTCAACGGTGGTGGACATGGTGTTGTTGCTTTCATTGGTTTCCGCAACGCGGTTGGTGCTGTCTACCGTGACGACCATCTTCGCGCCGCCGGCCGGTACGACATACCTGCCGATGACGATAGTGGCCTTTGCATCCGGAGCAAGCGCCCCCGTGTAAAGCGGAGAAACGATTTCCGTTGCGCCGTCTACGACCGCCTTGGTATAGAAGCCCTCGGTGACCGCTTCGGTGCCGATGTTGGAAACTTCCGCACAAACGGTGATGGTATTGCCTACCTGAACATCGCCCTCGAAGTAAACCTTCGAAATAACGAGATCCTTACCGCGCATCGGCGATACGGTGAAGTCCAGCGTAGAGCTGTTGTTGTTCTTATTGACTTCCGTAATGGTGTTGCCCGGGTCTACGGTCGCGGTAACAGACATGCTGCCTTCGACCGCCTTCCACGTGGCGGATGTGATCTGAACGGTGCCGTTCGGGGCAAGAGCGGAAGAAAGCCGCGTGCTGCCCTGAATGGTGGTGCCGTCGATCACAAAGCTTACGTTGATCGTGGTGCCGGCCGCTACTCTGCCGGTTCCCTGGTTCTTCACCGTTGCAACAAAGGAAATGCTTTCATCCTTCGCCGCGCCGGAGCCGGGAGTGGTGTTGTTCTTCATCGCAAGGCTCGTGATGGTGAGGTCAACCGCTTCCACCGGGCCTTCCACGATCATATAGTCGAGGTTGAGGTTGCCGTTGTCGCCCGACTGATAGCGATAGGAGATGGTGTTGCTGCCCGCCTGGAGGTAAATGAGGCCTCTCGCGGTGCCATACACGTTCCATGCGCTCGTGCTGGTTTTCGGGAAGGAGAACTGCTGGAATTCCCCATTGTTCGCCGCAACGGACATGGTGCGGATATCGTTTCCGTCAAATCCGTTCGGACCGGCCGCATAGCCGGTAATCAGCGTATAATAGCCGGAGGACGGAACGTTGACATTGGTGAAGGTCACGCCGTCGCCAACCGCCTGGATACGGTCTACGAAGCCGGTACCGGAATAGCCGGCATGCTCGGTAGCAATGCCTGCGCCGCCCGTTCTGGTTCCGTTTTCCGCTTCATATTTCTGAGAAATGGTTCCGCTCGGATCGGGCGGGGTGGTGGGGGGCTCAGTCGAAGGTTCGGTGCTGGGCTCCGTGCTGGGTTCCGTCGGGTTGGGGTTTTCCACTACGATATACTTGCTGTATCTCTTGTTGGCATATGTATTATCGCCCTCGGGAATGTTGCCGTCCGCATTGATCGTGGCGCGGACAGAATGAGACCCCAGGGTGGCTATCCACTTGTTGGTGGTTACCATAGCCGTGCCATGCGCAGCGATTTCGCCCGTATAGGAGATCGTGTGGTTCAGCGTGCCGTCAACATACACATTGATGGAAAGCGCTTTGCCTGCGGGCTTCGCAGCATCGCTCGTGTTTTTGATCATCAGCTGGCCGTATACTTCCTGGCCCTTGTAGATGGTCTGACGGGTGGTGGAGAGGGAAACGAGGTAGAGGTCCGTCGCGTCTTTCTGCTCCGGCTCGGTTACCGGTTCGGTGGGCGGCTCGGTCGTGGGCTCCGTGGTCGGAGTGCTGTTGCTGACCGTGACCGTCGTTGTGAACTGGTTGTTGTTCTTGTTCGACTCATTGATACGGTTCGCGTCGTCTACCCACGCATATACCGTATAGGTACCGGCAGCCGCTGCGGTCCATGTGTTGCCGTTGGACCCTCCGGTTGCCGACAGCTGCACTTCGCCGCCGGCCGGGATCGCTGCCGTGTACTGGTCGTTCCAGGTGAAAGGCATCGTGTTGAGGCCCCCAACGCTGAAACGCACGCCGCACACCGTTCCTGCCGGTGTTGCCGAGGTTCCCTGATTTTTGATCGTCGCCATGAAGACGACCTGGTCTCCCGGCTTCGGATTTGCGGGATTCGTTGTGATGCTCGTTACGACGAGGTCACATTGCCCGTCCCCCGTCGCCGCGCTAACACTTGGAATTCCCATTACCATGCACGACACCAGCATTACCAGTGCCAGCAGCATAGCAATTGCCTTTCTGCTTCTGCTTCGGCTCATTCCCTTTTTGCTCCTTTCAATTTGGCAAAAAAGCCAGTCTCAAAACGCTCCCCTTGCCCAAAACACAAACTGCATCCCGGAAAAGGAATCCGTGGAAAAATCATTTTCATATGGGGCGGTTCCACGGGATTACCGGACGGCTTTTGATTGCCGGTCGCGATAATGAGTGTTCATACGCGCTTATAGTATATCAACAAAAAAACTTCAAGTCAATTTGTTTTTTTATGTATATCCAATAATAATCCGCCTGATTTTTCTTGTGAAAATAACTAACGTTCTCGCGCTTCATTTGTATGTTTTGCATAATAATTCTTGCGTTTTTGTAAATAAAGCCCATAATACACGTATTTTATCAGCCTTTTCTTCTTTTT
>CAUBKG010000014.1 GCA_958436475.1 uncultured Clostridia bacterium | reverse complement strand
GCACGAATGGTATAATTGCCCATCCCGCCGCTTCGCGGCGTGGGGGCATAAAGCCAGTATAATAACCGCTTTGCGGTTATTATACCATATTCTTTCCCCTTTTTTAACCTCGTTTCCCGGAAACCAAAAAAGCGGCGGCCTTCCTTGCTCTCAAACGAGAAGATTTCAAAAAAATTTTTTCGCCATAATGTGGATAATATTCACATGAAGTGCTATTATATATTTGATTTTATCTTGAAACAACTGGGTTTTATCTTGCTTCTCCACGAAAGATACATGTAAATTAAATTCACATTTCCGGAGGCCGTTCCATGAAAAAAAGAAGATGCTGCGCGGCGCTCTTTACCGCTGTGCTTCTGCTGCTTGCGGCCTTTACCCTCTGGCGGGGCGGCGCGTTTTCACTGGCGCTCCCCTTCCGCGGCGAAACCTCCCCTGCCGCAGAAGACGTTTTTTCTCCGGAAGAGCTCGCGGTCATCGAGCTTGTGAACTGCGAACGGGAAAAAGAAGGGCTTTCCCCCCTCGCCCCGGCGCCGGGTCCCCTCGCGGAGGCTTCGCGTGTACGGGCGGAAGAAGCGTCTGCATCCTTTTCCCATACCCGGCCGGACGGGCGAAGCTGGAGCACCGCGCTCGAAGACAGCGGCATCAGCTACCGAAGGGCGGGCGAGAACCTCGCCTTTGGCCAGCCGACTTCCTCGGAAGCCGTTGCCGCCTGGATGGCATCGGAAGGACATCGGGCAAATATCCTGGGAGACTACACCGGCACGTCGGTTTCCTGCTTCCGCGCGGGAAATGCACTTTATTGGTCGCAGCTGTTTATCCGGTAAAAAGAACAACGGCGCGCACTCCCAGTGCACGCCGCCGTTCTGCTTGTTCTTTTTTTCACATAGCGGACCAGGATCCTTTTACGGCCTATGCCTGCGAAAGCCTCAAATCCTGAACCAAGGCCGACGGCCATCCGGCACCTTCCCTGTAAAAAGATACCGGCGGTCTTTCTGCCGTCCTGGAATTATTGTACCCACTCATTTTCTGTTTGTCAAGCAAATTCGCCAAATTTTTTCTTCATTCTCTAAAATATTTGTTCTTTCTAATAAATTCATAAAAAATCCTCTCTGCACCTTTTGTAGGAGTGTGGTATACTGTATGACAAGTAAAAGCCGGCCTCCCCATGAGGCGCTTCTATCAAAGGGTGCAGATGTATGAAAAAAAAGATTTTGATCGGTATGAGCGGCGGGGTAGACAGTTCCGTGGCCGCCGCCCTCCTATGCGAGCAGGGGCATGATGTGACCGGCGTCACTCTCCGGCTCTGGTCGGAGAATTCTTCCGGCGGCTCCTGCGGCATATCCCGCGAGGCGGAGGACGCCCGGCAGGTATGCGAACGCCTCGGCATCCCCCACCTCGTGCTGGACAGGCAGGAGGCCTTCCGTGAGCACGTGATCGAATATTTTATCCGTGAATACCGCCATGGGCGCACGCCCAACCCCTGCGTAGCCTGCAACCGGCATATCAAATTTGGCGAGATGCTCCGCTATGCCCTCGAAAACGGGTTCGACGGCATCGCCACCGGGCACTATGCAAAAATCGTCTCCCTGCCGAACGGGCGGCTTTCCCTGCTGCGCGCGTCCGGAATACAGAAGGATCAAAGCTATGTGCTTTATTCCCTCTCGCAGGAGCAGCTGCGCCGCCTGTATTTTCCCATTGGCGAGCTTACGAAGGACCAGGTCCGTGAAAAGGCGCGCTCGCTCGGCCTTGCCGTGCATTCGAAGCCGGACAGCCAGGAGATCTGCTTCATTCCCGACCATGATTACGCCGCCTTCCTGCAGCGCTCGGGTGTTCCCCTGCCGGGGGAGGGGGACTTTCTCAGCCAAACCGGCGAGGTGCTCGGCCGCCACGGCGGCATCTGGCGGTATACCGTAGGCCAGCGCAAGGGGCTGGGCGTTTCCTTCGGCCGCCCGATGTTCGTGCTGGGAATCGACCCCGATTCCAATACGGTGACGCTTGGGGAAGCGGGAAGCGAATTTTCTTCCTCCCTCACGGTAAAAAGCTGTAACTGGATGGCGGTCGCGGAGCCTGCCGCGCCCATCGCCATAGCGGCGAAGCTCCGCTATTCGGCAACGCCTTCCCCCGCCCTTATCACGCCCCTCGAAGGCGAGAGGGCCCGCCTCGACTTCGATACTCCCGTCCGCGCGGTGACGCCGGGGCAGGCGGCCGTGTTTTATGACGGCGACCTCCTGCTTGGAGGTGGGATCATTGAATGACCTTCCAGGCGCGGAAAAGCCGCTCGCGGAGCGGAGCCTCGAAGAGCTGTGGCAGCTGTTCCCCATCCTGATCCGCGCATATAACCCCCTCTACCCCATGTGGTTTCATGAGCAAAAAGAACGCATTCTCCGGATGGCGGGAAGCGATGCCGAGCGCATCAGCCATATCGGCAGCACCGCCGTACCGGGTCTTCTTTCCAAGCCGACGGTGGATATCCTCTTCGAAACACGCCCGGGCGCCGGCTGGGATTCCCTTGTGCGGGCACTTACCGCCGGCGGCTGGATTCTCATGTCCCGCCGGGATTCTCCTCCCGCTCTGGTGTTTAACCAGGGGTACACGCCCTCCGGCTTTGCCGAGCGCGTATTCCACCTTCACCTGCGGGAGCTCGGGGATTGGGACGAGCTTTATTTCCGCGACTATCTTCTTGCCCACCCGGAGGCAGCCGAAAAATATGGTAAGCTGAAGCTCCGTCTTGCCGAACGCTTCCGGAACGACCGGGACGGGTATACAGGGGCCAAAACCGAATTCATCCGAACGCACACCGCCCTCGCCCGGCGGGAGTTTCCGGATAAGTACAAAACAAAATAAAAAAGGATAGCCCAGAGGAAACGCCCCTGGGCTATCCTTTTTTATCTTACCGCCTGCGTTTTCTCCCGAACAGGCGGCGGCAGGCCGCGAGGATCAGATATGCCGCAGCGCAGCCGAGGACGTTCAGAATAACATCATCGATCTCCACCGAACGCGCCACCGCGCCGCCTAACATATTGCCGAGCAGCTGGAGCAGCTCGATGGAAAGGGACACACCCATGCCGAGCAGCAGCGTTTTTCCGAAGCGGAAACGCCGGTCCAGCATGGGGACCAGAATCCCGAGCGGCATCAGCATAACGAAATTGCCCACCACAATACGGATAAACTCGCCCATATCCCCAATGGAAAGGCAGTTCTGCCAAATCTGAAGGGAGGATTGCAGCGGCGTCCAATTGATGCAATGAAGGGCCCAGCGGGTATTTTCCGCGCTGATGTGCCAGGCCGTGGGGAGAACGAAGCGCATCGTGAGGGCGGCGAGCGCCCCTATGTACAAAAACAGCAGGCATAAAAGCACCTTCTGCCCCGCCCGCTTCCTGCGGAACAGGAGCGGCATGCAGATGAAATAAACGATCAGCGCCACGAACATGGCGTCCGGCACGCCGAGCAGGAGCACCCCGCCCGTCATGCTGCTGGAAAACGGCAAAAACTTATCCAACGTTTTTCTTCCTTCCTCTAAAAAAGCCGGAGCCGCGCTGCCGTGCGGCTCCGGCTGCCTGAAACCGCGTTACGAGCGGAATTCGATGCCCGCGAACTGCTCCTCCAAAATATCGGCGGAGGCATAGAATTTCTGGAGTTCGGGCGGCGTGAGCGGCAGGGTTACGACTTCCTTCACCCCGTCCCGGTTGACCACGCACGGCGCGCCGATGTAAACATCGTGCAGGCCGTATTCGCCCTTCATCATGGTGGAAACGGTCAGCACGCTGCTTTCGTTGCCGAGGATCGCGCGCGTGATGCGTACCATAGCCATGCCGATGCCGTAATAGGTAGACTTTTTGGCCTCGATGATCTTCTGCGCCGCATCGCGCACCTCAATGCTCATGGCCTCCATATCCTCCCGGCGGTACTGGTTGCCGTTCTCCTCAAAGATGGTCAAAATAGGCTTGGTGGCGATCATGGCCTGCGACCAGGGGACAAATTCGCTGTCTCCATGCTCGCCCATCACATACGCGTGCACATTGCGGGGGTCCACCGAGAAATACTGGCCGAGCAGATACCGCAGGCGCGCGGTATCGAGCGCGGTGCCTGTGCCCAGCACCCGGTGCGGGTCGAACCCAGAAAGCTGCTGCGTAACGTGAGCCATGATATCCACCGGGTTGGTGGCGATGAGGAAGATACCCTGGAACCCGGAGGCGATCACCGGCGAAATAATGGATTCGAATACCGAAGTATTCCTCTGCAAAAGGGCGAGCCGCGATTCTCCCGGCTTCTGCGCCACGCCCGCGCAGATGGCGACGATATCCGCCCCGGCGCAATCCTCATATCCTCCGGCGTATATCTTCATGTTCGAGCCGGAAAAGGCGAGGCCGTGGTTCAGGTCCATCGCTTCGCCCTCGGCGCGCTTTTTATCGATGTCGATGAGCACCAGCTCGTCGCACACGTTCTGATTGAGCAGGGCGTAGGCATAGCTCATGCCGACGAGCCCCGTTCCCACCAGAACGACCTTTCTGTTCTCCGTTTTCATTCGGTAACACCTCCGTTTTGCTCGGGCGCACGGCCCGGTGTTATTATTGTGGCTTATCTGCGGGGGCGTCATCCCCCTCCCGGAAAATTTTTAAGGGGATTTTCACCGGTAAAACCGCTTTGCCCGCAGGTTGAACGTAACCATACGGACCATGCTCACGACGATAGCCGCCAGCCCGAAGTATTTCAAGGGAGCCCACAGACCGTTCAGCAAAAACAGCACGCCCGCCAGGGTATCGAGCGCAGCATTGATGTAATAATCGGCCGCGGCCCAGCGGAAAAAGCGGTCCTGGTCTTTCACACGGCCGGGCTCGACCGGCGAATTCTGCACCGGGAGCCGGCGGGTCTTTGAAATCGACCTCCCCTGCAGGAAAAACATGAGGCCGCCCGCCACAATCACAAATAAGGCAAGCAGATAAATCGGGTCCATGGGTTACCCCCTTCCCAAGGTTTGAAACGGCCGCGCTCAGCCCTCCCGGCGAAGCACGCGGGTAAGCCTCGGCGCCATGGCCTTGAAGTAAAGCACGCTTAAAACGCTGAGCAGGATGCCCTTCACCGCGTTGATGGCGGTAGCGCCCCACACCGCGCCCCAAAGAGCGGCGCTCGAAAGCTCCACGCCGAGGAAAAACTTAAAATACAGCGGCGCCACGAGCAGGTTGCCGGCAAATCCCACCGCGAGGATGCAAACAAAACCCGCCGCAGCGGAAACCAGTATGGTTTTTCCCTCTCCGAAGCGCGCGTTCCATTTGCGGTAGATCAGAGCATAGGGAACGATGTACGCGCAGCCCACCAGAAAATTCATGAGGTTTCCATACCCCATTTGGCTGCCGAAGCCGCGGATCATCATTTCGATCACGTTTTTAATCAGCTCCACCAGCACGCCTGCGGCGGGCCCCAGCACAACCGCCGCGATAAACGCGGGAAGGTCGCCGAAGTCCAGCTTGAGGTGCGGCTGTGCGGGAAGCACAGGGAACTCGAGAAAATACAGCACGGTGGCTGCCGCGGCCAGCATCGCGATGAGGACCAGTTTTTCCGGCCCCCGTTTTTGGTTGCTCATTTCTGCAAAACTCCTTTTTTCGCCTTTCGGCATATTGCAAGGATTCTCCGCAGACGGAACCGGCAGAGGAATAACAAAAAACGCCCGGCCTTAAAAACAGGGGGCGTGTTTTCGTCATCTGGCACCGCGCTCTCTCAAACTAAAAAAAGCTGTTCTGCCACTCGTCTTCTTTCATCCGGACTGTTACCGTCGGCCGCGGGATGAAACCGCAGTCTGCAAAAATGCTCGCGGGCTCGTCGCCCCCGCAAAACGAAGGGACGCTTTACCGCCGGTGGGGATTTTCACCCCGCCCCGAAGATATTCCTTATGTTCAGTGTATGACCGCAGGTGGAATTTGTCAATCCCCCCGCCGGAAAAATTCCGCCTTTTTCCTTAGCACGCCTTGGAAAATATTTCAGGTTGTAAAGAGACAGGCTCCCGGCTATACTTGTTTTAGAACATACGTTCGGAGGCGGACTTATGGAACGAGTGATTCTTCATTCCGATTTAAATAACTTTTTTGCATCTGTGGAATGCCTTTCGCACCCGGAGCTCAAGGAGGTTCCTATGGCGGTGTGCGGGAGCGTAGAGGAGCGCCACGGCATCGTGCTGGCGAAAAACCCGCCGGCGCGGGCGATGGGGGTAAAAACGGCGGAGGCCGTATGGCAGGCAAAGCAGAAATGCCCGGACCTTACGATTGTTGCCCCCCATTACGACCGTTATCTCGATTATTCCCGCCGCGTGCGCGCGGTTTACGGGCGTTTTACCGATCAGGCGGAGCCCTTCGGCATCGACGAATGCTGGCTGGATGTGACCGGCAGCCGCCTGCTGTTCGGAAGCGGGCGGGAAATCGCGCAGAAAATACAGCGCGCGGTAAAAGAAGAGCTGGGCCTTGGCGTTTCGGTGGGCGTGAGCTTCAGCAAGACGCTTTCAAAGCTCGGCAGCGGGCTGTGCCCGCCCGAAGGGATATGCTTGCTGCCCCGGGAAACCTTTGCGGAGCAGATAAGCGACGTCCCTGTTACTGAGCTTTTGGGCGTCGGCCCCGCCACCGCAAAAACGCTTTCCCGCAGCATGGGCATTTTCACCATCGGGCAGTTAGCGCGCACACCCGCCGGGGTGCTTTCCGGCACGCTCGGCAAAAACGGGCTTTCCCTCTGGCGCGCGGCAAACGGGCTGGAGCGCATCCCGGTGCTGCGGGAGGCGGAGCGCGACCCGGTCAAAAGCATCGGCAACAGCGTAACTCCCGGGCAGGATATCGCTTCTATGGAAGACGCCGGGCGCCTGCTGCTCTTTCTCTGCGAGCACGTTGCGGCCCGCCTGCGCGGGCAGGGCTTTTATGCCTCCTCCGCGTTTTTAGGCCTGCGGGATTCCCGCCTCTGCTGGAAGGAATTCTCCTGCCGTCTCCCTCTTCCCACCTGCCTTTCGGGAACCATATATCCGGCTTTGCGTGAGCTCCTCCAAAAGAACTGGAACGGGCGGGAGCCGCTGCGCTCGATGGGGCTGCGCGTCGGCGGCCTGATGGGGGAAAGGGAGTCCTTCCAGCTCTCTTTTTTCAGCGACGTCCGGCGGGAAAAGCGGGCCGGGCGGCTGGAAGCGGCCGCCGACCGGATGCGCGAGCGCTTCGGTGAGGATGCCGTGACCCGCGCTTCCCTGCTCGGGGAGCATGCGGCCGTTTCCGGGTGCAGCTTTCATTTTTCGGGCGGATAAACGAACCCGGGAGCGGGATGCTAAGGGGGACGGGGCTTTTTCCCGCTCCGAGAATAAAAGTAAAAGGGAACACTTGACATTTCCAAGGCCGGTTGCTATAATATCATAGTTCTCGTTTGACCCATTAGCTCAGTTGGCAGAGCACTTGACTTTTAATCAAGGTGTCCGGAGTTCGAATCTCCGATGGGTCACCAATCATAAAAACGTCTAAAAACCTTGAAACACAAAGGTTTTTAGACGTTTTTCTTTTTATCAAAAAACATAGCGCATAAAAAATATTACCTAAAACCGCCATAAAAAATCGCAAAACATCGTAAAAGTGCAAGTCAAGATGCAAGTCAGGATTAAACACCCCCCCATAATTTGGAGTATTCCCTCGGAGTTGTTGCAAGGGTAAAATACTTATGGGTGATACATATGTTATTTATTTATCTGTCGCTCCTCAACACACCGGAGGAGCGGGAATATTTTACCGATCTGTATAACACATACCGCGATATGATGATGTACATAGCACGTCAGAGGCTAAAAGAGCAAGATGCCGAGGACGCCATGCACAATGCATTTATGCGCCTGGCCTCCCGCAAAAACTCCGTTTTGGATATACCCGCTGCATCTGCGCGCAGTTATCTGGCTGCCGCGGTTAAAAACGCCTGTGTGGATATCCTCCGCAAGTACCACCCGGTTACCCCCATCGAGGAGGCGGAAGCAATCCCGGACTATAAGCCGGAGCCCGACAAGGTCCTACTCCAAAAAAGTGATGTGTCAAATATGGTTGCCGTTATCAATCAATTGCCGGAGGATTATGCCAGCACCATGTGGTGCGTGTTTTCGGGGGGATTGACATACAAACAGGCGGCGGGGCTATTAGGTACTACCCCGCACGCAATAAAAGAGCGGGTACACCGAGGCCGCCAGATGCTCATGAACCGGATGTATCAAGAGGCGCGTCATGCCTAAGATTAACAAGCAAAACGACCTCATTATCAAGCTGGCGTTTGACGAGTATATGCGGGCTTTGCTGGATAGCATCCCGCACGATCTCACGGAGTATGCACCGTCCCCCAATTTAGACGACCGCCTCCGCAACAGCCTCAAAGAGTTAACCGTTACACGCCGATGGTCGCGGCGGCGCATGATTATTTTGGTTGCCGCAATCATCCTGCTTGCTTGCATCGCCGTCAGTGTGTGTATCGCATATCAGTGGCCGTACCCCCGCCGGGGCCGGTCGTTTGATATGTCGATATCCAGTGAGTATAATGACATGGAGCAATCGGAGCTCACGTTTACGCGCCCGGAAAACGATAAAAGCCGGACACTCCCGCCGTTAATCGAGACAGTATATGCTCCCCAGTATATCCCCGAGGGCTTCCAAATCGAGGAGGATATTAGCAAGATCAATCAGCACAGGGTAACCCGCGGGTGGACACACGGCAAATACATCTTGTCATACAGTCAATACCCCATATCTCTAATCGGGTGGTCGGTCACCGTCCCGAGCGCAAAGCACACCACGGCGGAGTTTTTTGACATGGATGGGTATAATGCGGTATATATCACGCACACGTCAAAATCCGAATACTCCGCGGGCAACACCTTAATTTGGAATGATGGGTCATACGCTTATGTCGTGTCCGACGATGTGATGGGCAAAGATGAGATGGTCAAAATCGCCCTGTCTCTGCGGGAGGAAAATGTCGGGATCGATAGCTGACAAAAAGCGCCGAAGGATTTCCTTCGGCGCTTTTTGTCAGTTTTTTTGTGCTTTTATGCGTCGGATAATCCGGTCCCCTCAATAACCCTATTTAGGTTATCCGCTGCCTCTGTCAGATGCATGATGGCCATATTGATTTCTGTCCGTTCATCCGCAAACGCGAGCAGTCGGTCTAAGATATTATCAATGTCATCAGTTATGGCGCGCAGAGTAATTTTTTCTGTTTCATTCATCGTTTTTTCCTCCTGTATCTGTTTGATTCTATTATACCGTACACGTGGGCGGTTGTCAAGGACTTTTATTGCATTTTTCAAAATTTTTATCTATTTATCCTCCCATTGAAAAAATCTTAAAAACATCTTGACAACCGCCCACGTGTACGGTATAATAGAATCAAGAAAAAGGGGAGATAATATGAAATACGATATCACTTACAAATGCGGACATACCGGAGTTATAGAACTGTACGGAAAGAACACTGACAGAGAGCGCCAGATTCGCAGGATGGAATGCTGTGATTGCCCGGACTGTCAAGCTAAAACTGCTCGCGAAGCTGTTGCAGCGGATGAAGCAAACATGCTACCCGCTCTCACTGGAACGGAAAAACAAATTGCTTGGGCCACAACAATACGTCGTACATTTTTAAATAACTACGATGCATTTTTGGAAAGGCGCATTGCTGAAGCAGAAGCACAGCAAAAAAAATGTACGGAAGGGATTGCCCGCTGTGAGAAGACAAAAGAAATAATCCTCAAAAAGACCAAATCATCTTGGTGGATTGAGCGGAACCGATTAAGCGTGGAAGCCCTCCTGTCCGAAGTATATAGGGAGAATATCGGAAATACAGAAGCGTCGCCTGAACGCGAGGAAAACAAACAGCAGGCTATTGATGCGGCAGCAGAAGCGATTGTATCCCCCGAAAACCGCAAGAGCGATACCATTGCCGAAATCGCGATCATAAACGGGTGTGCAACGGTCCGCAGCGTGATTGATGACAATTTACGCAACATCGTAAAATCTCGCGGATTTGCGTGGGACAGGGATTGCAAAGCTTGGGTACACCCTTCGGGTGATACAACGGGCGATCCAAAAGATCGCGCCGCAGAAATTGGCAACGCTCTTCTCCTCGCCGGATTCCGCGTACGAATTTATGATGACGAGCTTCGCAAGGCCGCCGTGGAAGCAAAATTCATCCCCAAATGCGACCGATGGATTGTATGTACCGGCAAAGGATATCGGCACGAAGGATGGTTTGCAATTATGTTTCCCCGCGGAGATGAAGAACTGTATAAAAAGGCGCGGTTGCTGCCGCAGAGCAAGTGGGACAGCCCGGCCGTAATAGTACCGCCGGAATATTATAATCAGGTTGAGGATTTTGCAGAGGTATTGGGTTTTGAGATATCCCCTGCGGCCAAGAAACTGATTGCAGAATACCGAGAGATCGACGCCCGCGCAGTTAAACCGTCTGAGCCCGCCCCTGCACCGGTACCGGAAGATAAACTGGCCAATATACTGAAAAGCTCGCGTGAAGTGTTGGAGGATTTAAGGGACGATGTTTAAACTCAAGACAGCCCCATATTCTTTCCAGCGGGAAGCAATCGAAAAGCTTTCCCGCTTGAAAGTCGGTGCTTTATACATGGATATGGGAACAGGCAAAACAAGGGCGGCGCTGGAGCTGGTCCAGCACCGCCTAGAAAAAGGGAAGGTAACACATGTTTTATGGCTGTGCCCCTATAGCGTTATGTCCTCCGGCGATTTGGTGGAGAATCTTGACAAGCACGCCGATGGATGGCGACCGTTTATAACGATACGGTCCATTGAGACTTTATCTGCAAGTGTCAGGACAAATCAGGAATTGCATGAACTAAGCCGGCGGGAAAAACTGTTTTTAGTCGTGGATGAAAGCCTACTGGTAAAAAATCCGTATGCGCTGCGCACACGCAACATTACCAGTATTGCAGCACTGTGTGAGTACAAAATAATCCTCAACGGCACGCCCATATCTAAAAATATGGCCGACCTTTATTCCCAATGGTATCTATTAGATTGGCGCATCTTAGGGTATCGGTCATACTGGTCCTTTGCGGCGAATCACTTGGAATTCGATGAAAATCATCCGGGCCGTGTCCGACGGGTACTAAATGTTGATTATCTTACCGATAAAATAGCACCATACACCTATGAGATACGTAAAGCTGACTGTCTCTCCCTTCCCCCGAAAAAGCATGAAAAACGCTATTTTAATTTGACAGATGAGCAGATCAAACACTATGATGAGGTTGCGGAGCGTCTCATGCTGGATATTGACGAAATACGGCCCGAAACAATATATCGGCTTTTTGGTGCGTTGCAGGCGGTCACATCAGGGTGGGTACTGGATATCGACGATAATAATTATCATTATGTTAAATATCCTTGTTTCACCAATCCTCTGGATAATCCGAGGACACAGGCGCTACTTACCTCATTGGATAAATTCGGGGGCGAAAAAGTTATCATATATTGCCGCTTTACGCGGGAAATTAAGGAGATCACCTCTATCCTTAATTCGAGAAAGTCCGGGTCCGCCATCCCCTTTTATGGTGATCTGTCTGATCGGGTGAGGAAAACAAATCTTGAACTGTTTAGGGGTAATGTCCAGTATTTCGTGGCGAATAAATCGTGCGCGCGTTTTGGACTTAATCTGCAATTTTGCCGCAATGCAGTGTTTTACAACAATGATTGGGATTATGCAACGCGGGAGCAGGCCGAAGACAGGATACACCGGATCGGGCAGGAGCGTGATGTTAATATCGTGGATATCATAGCTGCAGAAAGCATAGACGAGACCATACAGTCCAGCTTGGCGCGAAAAAGCGGGCTGTTGTGGATGTGCAAGGAAAACCTTAAATCCAAAAACATGAAATCTATATTGTTCGATATGATTCATGGGAGGGTGACACAAGATGGAGAAAATATATAAAAATGAAAACGTATATGATGCTTTTTGCCGTCGAATGAAGTATGTTTTTTGTGAGTTTGACAATATATACGTGTCATTTTCCGGCGGGAAGGATTCGGGACTGCTTTACCATCTCGTAATTAAGTATATGGCGGACCACGGAATCAAGCGCCGGATTGGGCTGTTTCATCAGGATTTCGAGGCGCAATATAAGGACACTACTGCATTTGTTACCCGAACCTTTGACAGTGCACCAGATTATGTGGATAAGTTTTGGTGCTGTCTCCCGTTGGGGGCAAGAAACGCCACCAGCAGCTTTGCCCCCTATTGGTTTCCCTGGGACCCGGATAAAAGGGATATATGGGTGCGCCCCATGCCGGACCGCCCCGAAGTAATCAATTTGGATAACAATCCATTGGGGTATTATCAATATAAAATGCTTGAGTCCGATTTTTCGCATCATTTTGGGCCGTGGTACCGGGATTGTTGTGGGGGAGGCAAAACCGTGGCGCTGCTTGGGATCAGGACGTCCGAATCTCTCCGCAGGTATAGCGGCATCGTAAATAAACGGCATGCGTACAAGGGCGAAAAGTGGATCACTTCGGAATTCAAGGATACTTACACCGCTTCCCCGTTATACGATTGGGAAACGGAAGATGTGTGGACCGCAAACGGAAAATTCGGCTTTGATTATAATCACCTTTATGATCTGTTTTATAAAGCAGGCGTCCCCCTGTCGGCAATGCGCGTAGCCTCTCCGTATATTGAGTTTGGGACAAAAAATTTATCTCTTTATAGAGTGATTGAGCCCGAAACATGGGTAAAAATTGTCGGGCGAGTGGAGGGCGCGAATTTTGGTGCAATTTACGGCAGCACAAAAGCAATGGGATACAAGGAGATTACTCTTCCGCCCGGGCATACATGGAAATCATACCTTGAGTTCCTGCTTAAAACGCTTCCGCCCAATATTCGGGACCACTATATTGAAAAATTCAATTTTTCCAAAAAGTTTTGGGCTGAGACTGGCGGTGGGCTGGCGCCGGAAGCGATCAAGGAGATACAGGAGAAAGGGTATAAAATCAGGCGAAACGGGCCAAGCCCATATTGTAAGGGGGGCAAAGAAAGGGTTGTTTTTGACGGAGAAATACCGGATAATACGGATGACGTGACTTCCACGATCGATATTCCTAGTTATAAACGGTGCTGCTTCTGCATCCTTAAAAATGACTATCTATGCCGGTTTATGGGCTTCGGCCCTACAAAAGATCAAAAAGAGCATATAAAGGCTATAAAAAACAAATATGCCGGGATAATCAAATACCACAAAAGGAGTGATTTAGATGTACAAAAGCCCCGTATACAATATACGCCCTGTGCCGGTGGATAAAATTCGCGCGAATGAGTACAATCCCAATAAAGTCGCACCCCCGGAAATGCGCCTGCTCTATGATTCCATCAAAGAGGACGGTTACACGATGCCAATCGTATGCTATTATAATTCGGAGGATGACATGTATGAGATTGTGGATGGGTTCCATCGGTATACGGTAATGCTGCAGCACAAGGATATTTTTGAGCGCGAGGGGGGGATGCTCCCAGTTTCCGTAATTGATAAGCCCATCGAGGACCGAATGGCATCTACGATTCGTCACAACCGCGCCCGAGGGAGCCACGACGTTGATCTTATGTCAAATATTGTGGCGGAGCTCCACCGTTTGGGCCGGTCGGATGCATGGCTGGCAAAACATCTAGGCATGGACACAGACGAAATCCTGCGCCTAAAACAAATTACTGGGCTGGCGGAAATGTTCAAAAACAATGACTTTTCAAAGTCGTGGGACCCGGGAGAGTATATTAAGGAGGAACTGGCATGAATATGCAGGCTTTGGTTGTGGGCAAAAAATGCTGTGAGCCGAGCAAAGATGATATCCGTTTTGATTTGACTGATTCCGGGGCGGAGCTGGTAATAAAATTCGCTCGTCCAACGGACGCAGAAATAAAGGCAATTAAAAGCGGTGCAGCGCAATTCAGGCTCGCGCAGATAGATGGAGTAATCTTTTTTCTCTCGCGGTTTGGGTCTTTGCCGTGGATGGATGCACCTTATTGCTGGGCGTATTCTAACTATACGTTATTCAGTCCTCCCCCAGGGATGGGGATCGCGTTAACCATTATTTTTGTGGATGCTGCCACAGGCATCTTAAAAAGTACGAGGGTTGTCGGTCTCAGTACGGAGTTTTCGGTCGCGCTTTTGGAGATGGTGGCCAACCAGCCTAAACCACAAAACAGAGATACTTATCTTAAATCCATAGCCAGCATATACACTCAGTATGATACTAATAATCTCATCGATCTAGCGGAGGTGTCCAATGAATAATATAAAAAAGCTCCGAAATGCCAAAGGGTGGTCACAAAAAAGGTTGTCAGAGGAATCCGGTCTGGCAACAAGGACGATTGAAAAATGGGAGTCAGGAGAAAGGATTCCGCGCGATGTATACAAAATACACCGTGTTGCTACCGCTCTCGGTGTGAAAATCGAAGACATAATAAATTTCGAAAGAATGTAATAAAAGTCCTTGACAACCGCCCGTGTGTACGGTATAATAGAATCAAACAAAGGGGTTTATTCTCAAATATGCCTAAACTAAGGAGGATTTTTAAATGGTTACCGTTACTGTTTGGGGGCGTGAGTTCGACCATCGTTCTAGCGCCAGTCTTCGTTATGATGTTCAGGTTCTCGATTCGCTGCTCCAAAAAATAAAAGAGCCTGTTATCACCGGAAACTCTCATCCATTTGAATATTTTTACACCAAGCCATTTGATAGTAACCAGCTTAGTGATATCATGATGATGTGGCTAAACCAGCAGATTTGCCCCAACGAATCCTTGGACGAATACTTTATCCGCACCGGCACAGAAGACGAAGCGTGGGCAATAGAAAATAGCTATGATGCATATACCAAGAAAATTACTCTCTCCCCCGAGACACAGAAGCTGCTTGAAGACTCCATCCTCGAAAACAAATCAGCACTGTCCCAGTGCTTGAAAAAGGTTGAAGAAGAGGAAACTGCTCAGAAGCGTGAACGAGAAGAGCTCAAAAGCCGCTGGAGCCTCGCAGAAACCATTAAAGAGATTTATCCTACTGCGGGTAAAGATGGAGAGTATTCGAAGGATGGATATGTCGATGCTGTGTACATCCATAATATCACCGGAAAAACGCTGCGTTTTGTAAGCAGGGACGTTTTTGATGTTGGGGTATACAACCATCCTAAGCGGTTAGAGGGTTCCGACGATATATTTAGTGTCTATTCGGACGAGGAGAACGATTTGTGTAAATGGCTGGCCGTCTTCGGCCCGTTTACACACAGTAAAATATTGGAGCGTTTTCAAAAACAAAAAGGAGGCGCACAAAAAGTTGTGACCCGATGAAAAAGCCCTAAATCCCGCTGAATCAGCCCACATAAAATAACAAATGAAAATAGATAAAGTTAACAAATAAATGCAAAAAGCCCGCCGAGGAATCAAACCTTCGGCGGGCTTTTTGTCTTATTTGCGTTATTTGATTAGTACAGTCCAGGTATCCGGGCCAACATACCCGTCTACCCTGATACCCGCTCGCGACTGTGCTGTGCGGACGGCTGCATCACAGCCCGGCCCAAAGCTGCCGTCAAAGCCCTTTGGGTCGTACCCTTTACCGTATAGGCACCCCTGCAAGATACGCACGAGGTCGCCCTTGTCGCCTCTGTGGAGATTGTGTTTGCGGGTCGCCGCTTTTGTCGCGGGGCCGTAGCTGCCGTCTACGGCAAGCCCGGCACCATACGCAGCGTTAAGCGCGGTTTGCAACGCCCTAATACTCGCCTTTTTTGTGAGTGGGCCGTAGCTGCCGTCTACAGCGAGCCCCTCGCCATATGTGGCGTTTATCCACGCCTGATACTGCGCGACTTCGTTCGGCGGCGCCTTGGGCGGCGTGGATGGCGTGGGGTTTGACACGTCATAAAGCTCCTTAACCAAGGCCAAAAACGCGTCCCATGCTCCAGGGGTTGCCCTCATGATTTTGGGGCAATCCTTGCCTGACCAGTGATGGTGCTGCACTACATTGGCAAACGGGATATGATACTCGTGCATCAGCTTGGCGGTCAAGCAGGCGGCGTTACGCCTCGTCGCCCCGATGTCAGAGCCCTCATTGACGCACATCTCGATACCAATACTGTGGAGGTTTCCAGCCCCTTTGTCGCCGTCCCCGGCGTGCCACGCCCGCTCATTGTCGGGGATGTGATGGTATGCCTCATGATCATCCACCGTGTAATGGTAACCTACCTCTCCATTGGATCCACTGAGCATCCACTCTGCATGGCTGGCGGCGTTGGCTGTGGGGCTGGTGTTGCCCGTCTCGTGGATGGTGATGTACTGTTTATCGTAGACGCCACCGGGGCGGTTGGGGTTGCTTTCCGGGATGGTTTTGTCGATGATTTTTAACATGTTTTACTCCTCCTTTTTGTGCACAAGGCTTGCGCTGTCTCCGTCTCCCACCGGGCGGCTTGCGATAGACGTGAGGATGGACAGGACAGTTGCCAGAGCTACGGTAGACGCGACCAAGCGCCAATCTACCGCGCCGATGGTGGCGGTGGTGCCGATGGTGGCGATCGCCGTCTGGGCTGCCGTTTTGATGGCTCTTTCCAGCGTGTCGAGTAAAAATTTTTTCATTTGTGGTTGCCTCCTAAAAAATTTGTGAAAACAAAAAGCCCACTCCAGAGGATACGATCGCCGTTATCATGGTTGTGGCGATCAAATCCCACCGGCGGGCGGGCTGTTCCGAAAGCTTTTTGATTTCTTTTTCATGCTGCTCCAGGTGCTCGTTCGTGTGCTTCAGCTCCGTGGTGAGCTGCACGAGCGTGGCGCTGATGTTCCGGATCTCCGTTACAATGGGCCGCAGATCGTCCACCTGGTGCTGAAGGGATTTGATGTGCTGGTCATGGCGCTCCAGTACGATGTTTGTCTCATCCATTGGTGCATCTCCTTATGATAAGTATTTTTTGATTTCGCCCGCAAAAATTTTCGCGAGCACCTGGTGGCCCGCGGCGGAAGGATGCAGGCCGTCCGCATACAGCGGCTCCTTGCCGTCGGCGGTGAGCTGGGTATCCAGCGCCTCTGGCATCATCCCGGAGGTATACAAATCCAGTACCGGGATGCCATATTTCTCCGCGCACTGTTTGATAATACCGTTTTTTGTAACGATAGACTGATTCCCCGCGTTGGATGTCTGCCGCGGCAGGATGGTGGTGACAATCAGGGGGATGTACGGGTATTTGAGTTTCGCCATCCGCAGCGTGGCATTAACGGCTCCTGCAAATGTGGCGCGATCGGTGCTGTCAATATCTGTGCTGCCGTCGTAATTATCGTTGGTACCGCCGAGGATCGTCAGGATATCGATGTCCGCGGACGCCGCCTCCACCTGCTCATACATCGTCGGGATGGTGATGCCCTCCCGGGTCATATATGCGGCCCCGGAGCTGGCATAAACCAAATCGGTGATACCGATAAGCTTGCGTACCTCCGCAGCATACCGCTCCCCGGTGGGGAATAACGTGCTGTCCCCCACCGTGAATCCATACCCGGCGGTGATGCTGTCACCGCAGGCGGCCCAGCGCTTGCCCGCCAGCCCCGATCCTGCCGGCATCCATTTCGGGTTAAGGGTCAGGCCCTCATAGGCGTTATAGGCAACGGGGATATCCGTTTTTGCAACCTGGATTTTGCTCGGACCCTCTTCCACGCGCTGATCCACCCACGGGATACGCAGATACCGGGTGTTTTCCGTTGTGGTCAGCATGGCGCTCTGGCCTTCAAACGCGGTGATATTCACAACATTTCCGTTTGCATCGAGCTCCGCATAGCGCGGAGGGTATACGCCGTATCCTAAATTTGCCTCTGACCGCAGGTGATACGAGGTGTTTGGCTCCACCTTTACAAAATCGAGGACGGCATATTTATGCGGGTTAGTTTGGTACTGACTGCACTGGATCACGTTCCCGGCTGCGTCGACGTCGAGGCCGTATTTGATCCGGCTGTTGTCTGCAAGGTTCTGCCCCTTAGGTACAAGCACGCCCGCGTAGTATAATAGTCTCTCATTGATTGCGTCTATGTTTTCCGGCGGACAGTTTTTCCGCGCCTCCGCCGTGCCGTATTCCAGCGCAGATTCCTCCGTATATTCTCCGTTTTTGATTTTCACGCGCTCGTCACTCTCCTTTTACGATGATACGGTCACCTGCTTGCAGGATTCCTCCCACGCCGATATCCGCGGCGTATTCCATAATTTTTTGAGCGGGCGGATCATATACCCTCACGACGGTTTTCTCCGCTTGCCCCGGGCGTGCGGCGGAAAACGATACGCGGGACACCCCCGATATGGCGCGACCCTCAAAGCGGTCAATCTCCACGAGTTTGATGTCCTGCATTAATACAGTATCAAGCAGGGTAACCTCCGCTGTTTTTATATCCGCCTCCGCTGTGTAGCCCTGTTCCGACAGGGTCCCCGCATTATTTTCCCCGGCTTCTAGCATGCCCTTCCAAACGTATATCTTTCCGTTGGGGTAGGCCGGTATGCTTACGCCGCCCGGAGCATACTGCACGGCGGCGTACTGATACGGCGCCAGATTTATTGCGTGGTCTTCCCCCGCGGTGGTATTTGTGATCCCGTAAGGGTTCCCTATGTTGATCTCATACCGGATTTCCATTTCGCCGTACACCGCAGAAATTGCCGTCCATCTGATTTTGATATACGGGCAGGTGGCCGTGAACAGGTACGACCGCTGCGCCGTCTGGCTGTTGTTATGGCTGAATATGATTTTCCCTTCCGCTCCTTCCGGGGAGCATTCGATGATTTCAAATTTTCCCGTGCACGTGGATGCCTTCGAGATATCCCGTGTAATGGTGTACTGAGTGTTTATACCTAGCGAGATAACCGGTGTTGTGACCGTCGCGCCCGATCCCCTGCAGGTGATATTGACCGCTCCGTCTTCGGTGACGCTGTTGATGACTGTTTTTGAGGAGTTTCCCGTGCTCCAGTCCGATACATCCTGTGGATTAAACATATTGGGCCCCTCGCTGACAATACCCGCCGGGAGTGTCTCGTCAAAATTGCTGATCCTTACCGCTGCCGGCGCTTCCGCATCCGCTCCCATCGGCACGGTGCAGGGGAGGGGGATTGTGGCCATTTTTGCCACACCCCCGGGGTATCCTCGGGGTCCAAGAGGTCCTGCGATTCCGGTATCCCCCTTATCGCCTTTCTCCCCTTTGAGGTTCCCCGCCTCCAGCTCTGACCGAACCTGATTGTATATCCCGCTTGCCTGGCTTGCGGCGGTTTCCGCGGCATCGGCCTGCTCCTCGGCGCGGGAAGCGGCTGCTTCCGCGGCGGCGGTTTGCTCCTCGGCGCCAGATATTACCGCGTTTACCTCTGTCATGGCCTCGGTCAGAGCGGTAAACTCGTCCGTGCTTTCCACCGCGCCGTCCTCGCGGATCACCGGCTCCACGATGATGCTCTCATCCGTGAGCGTGGTCAGGATGGAGTCGTCCGGGCCGTATATGGTGATCTCAAATTTCAACCGCCCCGGTTCCGCCAGCGTCTGGCTGGTAAGGTCTACCGTTATCCGCCCGGCAGACGCCTCGGTGATCTGCGCGGCGTTATAAATCACCGCCCCGCTCGGCTTGCGGGTATAAAAAACCGCCCGGCATCCGGTGAGGTCTACCGGCTGCGAGCGGTCGAGGACGGTGATGTCCAGTGCGTGGCTCCCCATGTCGCTTTGTTTAACGAACTGTACTTCATTGCGCAATTTGTTCCCAACATCTAAAGTAATTGGGAGTTTGTGTATCATTTTGCATCAGACTCCTTTATGTTATTTGTAGTAGGGGTTATTACGGGAGGTGACTCTGGTAAAATCGGGCCTTCTACTTTTGTTATAAGAGTATCCTCGTACTGCGAAATCTGTTCCTTTGCTATCATAGAACGCGAAGAGGACATAGATACAGATTGCGCACTTACACCTGTTAATAAATCAATTTGCTTTTGTAAACTATCCACCTCCACTTTCAGTTCCTGTATGGCCTTGGACATCACGGGGATCAGCCGCCGCTCATCCATCTGGTAGACTTCGTTCCCCTTCTCACCGACCTTCAGCACATACGCGGGATTTACTTTCTCCATCTCTTGGGCAATATATCCACAAGCCTCCGTTTCCCCGCTGTTCTTCCACTCAAACGTCCGATGCTTCCACTGCATCAACTCGTCGAGCGCTACCATTTCCGTGGGGCGAATATTTTCTTTTAACCGCCCGTCTGACTCAAAGAGTGCGATACCACGAAAAAATTGAGAATCCATGCCGTAATTCACCGCGAGCTGCACATAATTACCGTTCGAAACATATTGCATTGCGGTGGGATAGCCAACAGCAGAATTATACATAAGATTTGAGGCACTTTTCACGGCATATCCATGCATATTTAAATCTGTAAATGCATTCAATCCAGGGATACCACTATTTTTCTTATCATAAGAAAACTTCGAACTCCAATTCTCTGATAGCGCTATCCATTCGCCATATTCCCCGGTGTCAATCATAGTTCCATATTTGGCATTGTTGTTCATTGCCCTTGTTATTTGCCCCACACATAATCCCTGAGATGAACCTATGCCCCCGTATAGCCCAATCCCTCCATCGTTCATTTTTAAGAGCATATTTCCGCCATAATCATTTATTTGTAAGTCGCCGTCATTTAGATTTAGATAAATCCTTTCATTCTGGGATTTTAGTATCCCACCACGAATCAAATTCGCGCTTAGCGTACCGGCAAGAATAAAATCAGCGATTATCTTTCCATCTATAGTGATTGCGGTTGTATATGGTCCGTTTATGCCTTTACTCGAGTGGGCAAAACCGTTTAAATTCCACCGCCATACCTTCTGTGCAGTGCTCATGTCGGCCGCGTCCATAATAAGGATTTCCTCCGGCACGCCGTTGATGGTGCGTATCACCACATGCCCGCCCGCGGCTCCGGTCATGAGGCCTGTTGCGCGGTCTATCTCTGTAAGCAATTCGGACTTGTTTAACTCGCTCGTTTCATTAAAATCATCGTATATTTTTTTTATTGATGCTTCTACTTTGGGAGGCGATGTAGACAGCATTACAACGTCCAAGTCTGGCCTTTTCGGGAATTCCTTATATTCGACCACTTGATGATTAATTCGTGTCTTTCGTTGCCCGTCAACAAGCGTTACTACCTTATAAAGCCACATATCATTATTGAGGTTGGCAATATCGCATTCATACGAACGAACAGGAAACGCCAGCAGTTCGAGCTTTTTCTTTGCAGCATCCAATAAATTCTGAGGAATAGTATATCTTTCGTCTTTCCATCCAACAGAGATCACTCGGTCGGAATAGGAGTTATCCTCCACATATTCCTTTCCCCCGTTCACCGAGGCAAAAGTGATATCGTCCTTTCCCCAGGCATAGAGCCGGGTGGCAAACCCCTTGGAGCTTCCGTTGAACCCGACGCTGCGGAGATTGAGGTCTTTTATAAAAAATTCACCAGAAGGTGTGTATGTGTCAGGATTAATCACATAAAGTATCCGATTAAACACGTCAAAATTTACCGTAATCTCGTATATTTCAATAACCCTATACAAGATTTCTTCCGCAGTAACGGCCTTCATTGGGATTCCTTCGGATGCTTCCACAGTCATATGCTTTGAAGAAATCCCTGCACCTGAAATGCTCCACCCTTCCGGACATATCTGTTCCAAAACTTCAGATAGCAGTGAATTTGTGGCACGGTATTCCTTCCACACTCTTTTACGCCAGTCGTCGATGTCGATCTCGCAGTCTATCTGGGCCACTCCGCCATGCTCGTCAATATCCTTTATGATATACCGGTTCTCCGCCGTGCCGATCCGGATCTCCTCGCCGATCAGCGGGTAGCATTCGTGCTCCGGCGAGATGTCGAAGGAAAGCGTGTCCTTCCCGTTGTATTTATGCACCACAAACCACTTGTCGTCCGGGATAGAAAGCGGCACGGCGCTGCTTTGGTCAGGGCTGTAAATCGTCAGCATATGGTTTCACCTCACAAAAAAACAGGATAAAAAGCAATAGAAACTGAAACTCCTTTGGGTGTGTTTATGCGGTTCTCACCCGGCTGAATCATGGGAAAATCAACTATATCCGTGTCTAAAAAACGGTTAAGTCCAGCAGCGATTACTTTTCCGTCAATACCGTCAATAATAAACGGCACATGTGCAGAAAGGTTATTAATAGTGATCCCTGCCACGGTAACAGAATCCATGTTGCTTTCTGGCGTGATAGTAATCCGCATCCCCGAAGGGACGTTTCCCGCGTTTATGAGGACAGAATCTTCGGTAATTTCGGTTTCCACGAGAGGAAGGCGACATATAACAACAAAAGAAGCTGTAACAAAAAAATACGGTTCCACATTAGTTGGCTCGCTCGAAAAGCTCGTTAAGATTGCCGGATACTGATATCGCACATTTGAGGGGTAAAGCGTGCAATTCTTAAGCGTAGTCTGTAGTGCGGAGACATTAGCAAAAGCCGATTCTAATGATGGCCCTCCTACATAAAATAACGCCTCAGCTTGTTTGGGTTTTATCGATGCTCCAAACTGCTCAAATTTGCTTTTACCTGACTCAACCCAATATTCCGATTCGGGTACTCCTGGGCGCACAGTAAATGAAATCAAATCGGCATTGTATTGGTCATATAAATCAATCCCATCCACCCAGAACGGATCTCCGACCTGACCGTCCTGCTCAAAATATTTTTCATTGTAATCAATCAACGGCGCCATCTCCTTTTACTTTTCGGTATAAGAAAAGCGTACCACAAAACGTGGTACGCTTTATGTTAATTTATTTTTCTCTACCTTTGCTCCTGATTATACCGATAACCATAGCACCAATCATTACTATAAGAATAACTCCTAATGCACTCCACCATACCCAATTTGGGATGTCGGAAATCAAATGAGATAACCATATTACACCTCGAATCAGATAGGCCGTAACAGTATAAAAAATCACCCGAATAGTCCAATGCAATATAGAACCGGCAAATTTCCCATTGATCACGCCCGAATGATAGGCATTGTGGACGCAACGGAACGATAATTGATATGCAATTTCGCCAACTATCAGCATAATAAGATAATTATAAACGACATTTCCACATACTACAATATCGCCAGTTAAGAACTCAAAGAGCGGCTTGAAAACTGCACCCATAGTTGATTATTCCACCGGCGTAAGCGTAGCAGGCGCGTGGTTATCAATAACATCCCCTTCATCAAGGTATCCAATATAATCACCACTACCAACAATACTATCGCCAAGGATGGTGTTGATTTTTAACCCGTTATTCACAATAAAATTAGAACTACCACTGATACGATACCTGCCTGCAGGCACATCTTTTCCAACTGTGTATGTACCTGAAATAAGTTTAATTGGCTGGCCTTTCGCCTTTACAATATCCCCGTTTAGTTTATCAAGCTCGGCCTGTTTCTGGGAAACCGCACTATTGAGTTCGTCAACCTTCTTGGTAAGAGTCGCTATTTCGCCTTGCTTCTTAGATATTGTTCCACTCAGTTCGCTTATTTTCTTTTCATGATCCTGTATTTTTTGAATTATCTCTTTATTGTCTCTTAATTCCTGCTCAGAATCAGACAATTCCTTCTCTATGCCGGTCAATTCTTCTTGCTTCTGTTCTGCCTTTTCGCACAGTTCTTGATATTGCGCGTCTGCAGCAACTTTTTGGTCGGCCATGAGTAAATCGGATTCTCTGTCTGTCGCGATAAAACGTCCCAAAGAATATGTTCCAATAAGCAAAAAACATCCAATAATTACCGAGACTATGATTGTTTCTTTAATATTGCGTTTGCAAAATCCAGAAAATTTTTTGATTATATCCATAACGCACCTCCTATTTACATAATAATACACTATTGTGAAATATAATGCAACTACCTGCTGTTGCGAGCGATAATTCTTGATACGGTGGGTGCTGTTGCTTTTCCCACTGCTTCACTATCCATATTTACCTTCACATCCACGTTGTTCTTTAGGTTCGCGCTTACCATGATTGGACTTTCCCGCAAGGTATCTGCTAATCTTTGTGCGAGTAAATCATAATCTATACCCGACAACGCTTCTCGGCGGGGTTGAGTCATGAATTTTTGGGCTACAAGCTGGCGAGCGACGTCTTGAGATACATCCGCTACCATACGGCGAGAAAGGCTTAATGCCAGTCCATCAATCCACGGAGCGTTATCTTTGAGTGGCACCACCGCCTCTGGTCCCGCTTCGCCCACTTCGATGATTTCCGGATGGTGGAAAACGCCTCCAACAGCCCTTTTACTTATATTGAGGTTATATTCGAAATAGGCGTTTGCATACGGGACGCCTTTTGCCAAAGCATCTTTTAATTTTTCGTCCGCTTTCATCCGGATTTCTACCGGATGAGAGTTAAAATACTCCTGCGCATCATCCCGTCCTTTTTTTGCGGCCTCATACGTTACAATGGGGCGAACAGATGGAGGCGTTAAATCATTAGAGGTAAAACCGCTCTGCATCCCAGTTAACCCTGATTTGCCAAGACTATACGCGGTTTGATATATTGGTTCACCCTTATTTGACAGGCCAACAATATATCCGTCCCCTGCCTGTCCGCCTGCATATTGGTACTCCTTGGTTGCTCGATATGCAAGGTCTTCAGCCTCGTTGACCATGTCTTCTGTAATGTTATCTGCACCCTCATTGAACCGTTTTCGGAGTTCTATCATGTGGGCGGAAGCATTAGCTGCCTGTTCCAACAATTCTTCTTTCGTAGCATCTGTCGCCGTTTTGTAGGCATCCGAATATCGAGTTAATGTTTTCTCAACTTTTTCATAATTTCCCGCAATAAATTCTTCGTTTGCCCTCTCTACCTTTTGTATAGTATTGTTGGCATCACGAATAATTTTTTCCCGATTACTGTATATATTCTCTAACTCTTTTAATTGCTTCTTAGCATTTGTGAGCTCGAGATAAACGGCTGATGCGCTTCGAGAAAGCTCTTTATTGTATGGATCCTCAGCAAGTTTGGAAATAAGATTATTGTAAACTTTTTGCTTATCATTAACTTCCGACTGCTGTTCAAGGAATTTCTTTTGCGTCTCTTCTTGGTCCTTGATTAATTGGGTTCTTTGTTTAAAAGCTTCATCATATTCGTCATCGTATGCGCTTATCATTCTTGCGGCGCGTTGCTTTGCAATCAATTCATCTATTTGGTCCGCCACTTTTTCGTATGATTCAACTACATCTCCATTCCTAGTTATTTCAGTTCCAAGCGCTTCGTTAAGCTCTCCGTTAATATAATCCACGCGGGCTTCGTATCCGTCTTTGATTTTTCCATTTGTATCAACTAGCTTCTGCAGCTCATCCCATAGGCTTTGGACGCGATCCATTTCGATATCAGCCGATGCTGACGACTCGTCAGTTGCATCTTTAACCTTATTCCACGATTCCTCGCTCTCATTCAATTTGTCTTTTAATCTATCAATCTCTTTTTGCGTCTCTCGATAGGATTCTGACATCTTCCAGCTCGCATATGTAATACCTCCTATCACAGCAATAGCTGCAGATGCGGGTAATGCAATAGCACCAAGTGACGTTACCAACGTCCCAACACTCCCGCCGGCCGCGGCAAGCCCTCCGCTTGCCGCGGTCGCAGTGCTTCCCATTTTTCCGACGGCAGCTGCAGCGCCTTCTATGGCGCTTTTCTTCCCTAGTCCCTTTAGTAGAGAGCCAATCCCCTTTGTGAGGGTACCAACACCTTTCACGGTTCCCCCGACGCCTTTGATGAGAGGCCCGGTAGCGGCAGCAAGCGCAGAAAATTTAACAATTGTCTTTTTGGTTTCCGGGTCGAGCTTGGAAAAAGCCTTTGCCGCGTTCGCTATATCTTTCGCGACATCTGCAACCACAGGCAGAAGCTCTTCACCAACAGTGCGCCCAGCTTCTGATAAAGTATTCTTTGCAATTTTAAGCTTGGAATCGGTGGTGGCATAGCGTTTATTGGCTTCATTTACCAATGCCGTGTTTTCGTCCCATGCTTTGTTACCAGTTTCTACTGCACGGGTCACAAGGTCACCCGAATTAGCGAGTCGGGTCATAGTATCACGGAGGCGGGTTTCAGAAAAGCCCATGTCCTGAAGCATTTTAATAGTGCTTTCTCCGGCGTTTTCGGTATCTCCGAGGCCGTGAATAAACATCTGTATAGCTTCAACAGCGTTATTTTTAAAAGCGGCCGCAAATTTTTCTGATGACACCCCGGCAATATCCGCAAAATTCTGTAAATCAACGCCCGAATCTACAATGTTCTGAAGCTCGGTTTTAGTCATTCCGAGTTCTCCCGCGAGTTCTGCAAAATCCTTTGAAGAATTTTCGCTCATAAGCTGAAGATCACGGAGAGACATTCCAGTCTTTTTAGTAAGGTTATTAACCGGACCAAGTCCGGTTTCCACAGCTACTTGCATGCGTACCATTGCTTTAGAAAACGCCGAACCACCCATTTCTGCATTAATACCAACAGATGAGAGGGCGGTAGCAATGCCCATAATGCTACCTTCGGATAATCCAACTTGATGCCCCGCACCGGCGATCCTCATACCCATATCAACGATCTCGGCCTCGGTGGTCGCAAAGTTATTTCCAAGATCTACAATAGACGCACCAAGCCGATCAAAGTTGTTCTGTGACATTTCGGTGATGTTCGCGAATCTCGCGAGAGACGAGGCTCCTTCTTCACCCGCAAGGTTTGTGGAGTTGCCAAGATCAATTATTGTCTTAGTAAAACCCAGTACATTATCTGTCTGTATACCAAGCTGTCCGGCAGCTTCCGCAACAGAAGAAATTTCTGTTGTCGAAGTTGGGAGTTCTTGAGACATGTCGATGATACCAGAGCGCAGTTTCGATAACTGATGTTCCGTGCCGTCAACGGTTTTTGTAACGCCGGTCCATGCACTTTCGAAGTTGGAAGCAGCTTTAAAGCTTCCATAACCAGCAGCTAGAATCGGAGCGGTAACCCCCAGAGTTAAGCCGTTTCCAACTTTCCCGATTTTATCCCCGGCCTTTACCCACTTATCGCCTACTTCTTCCGCTTTTTTCCCAAAATTGATTGCTCTACTTTCAGCAATTGTAAGCTCGGCTGTTAACTTTGCTATGTCGGTCTTGGTAATATTAATTTTTGTAGAAAATTCGTCAACTTTTTCTTTGCTTCCGGCGATTTGACGCCCCAATGCCTCGTGCCTGGCTTCCAACTGAAGCAATTCATTGCGATATGCTCCCGATTTATCAGCGGCATTTTCATAAGCCTTTTTTGCAGTATCCACGCTCTCTGCGGCAGATTTGGCCTGTTCGCTTTCTTTTCCGTGTGCATCTGTTACTTCTTTCAGGACCTTTTTAGCATCCGTATAGGCAGATTTCAACGCCTTTACTTGCTTTTCAGATTCCTGATATTTATTCGAAACGGCCTTGATTTTTTTAGAAAGATTTTCCTGTTCCTTTCCGCTTCGCTGAATGATTTCATTAAGGCTCGTTATTCCTTCTTCATAGATATTGATTTTCTTTTTCGAGCTATCAATCTGTGCAGATAGAGATTTTACCTTTTGTTCTGTGTTGGTAAACCCACCCGCAGCGGAACGAACAACATCCTCTAGTTTTGCAATACCGGATTCTACGAGAGCATCCTGCCGTTCCAATTTTTCAAGTGCTTTTACTGCAGAGGCAGCTGCAGTTTTTAAACTCGTAATATCAATATCAAAATAGCCTTCCGCTGTTCCTACATTAATTCCCATTGCGGCTGCCTCCGATTCTTTATAAATTGTTATAAAACTCATGCAGGCTCCTCACCTGCATCCGGTAGCGCGGTGCCTTGCCCGCCGCCGTCTGTGCGTCGATGTAGGCGCACGCCTCGTCAAAGCAGAACGCCGTATAGGGATCGGAGATCCCCAGTACGGCGCTCGGCTGTTTCTTATAAATTTTTGCCAGAGTCGTGATTCTGGCGAGCTCCCTGCTTTTTACGAAATCGGCTCAGGGAATCCACCCCGTTTCTCACATAGTTATAGATGTAGAGGAGCTGGGAGTCCGTGAGCGGCACGCCCGCACCGGCAAATTCATCGTAAGAAGGGGAAACGAGGCTTGCCTTCGCAATGATCTGGAACAGCTCGCCGAGCTCCCTTATGCTGCTTTTCCCGTCTTCCTTGATGCCGGAGCAGAAGAGCTCCGAGGCCGCGGCCAGCAGAGGGTTTGGGATTTTGCCCGATTCCGCAAGAGAAAGCAGGGAAGGCCTCCTCAGGCAGACGGTAATGGTTTCCCCGTCCTTGAATCCGGGGAGCTCAACCTCCGCCCCCTCCGCGTATTTTCTGATTTCATCCATTGATGTAACTGGCATACCTGTTTCCATCCTCCTTATTTATTCTTGGAACAGCGCTTAGGCAATCGGCTCCTGTACCTCGGGAAGCGCGTCGACGTATTCGATCACATACGGCGCCTCGCCCTTGCCGGGAACGGAATTGATAACGTATTCGGAAACGCGGAACACGTCGTCCTCGGAGCCCAGGCCGATGGGCTGGCCGGTGCAGCTCGGATAGGAGGCTTTTTCATAGCGAAGCACGTTGCCGCCTTCGTCCATCTGTGCGGAGTAGCAGTCGAGCGTGAACTTCACGGGCTTGTACTCCGCGCCGACGACCGGCGGGGTATACTTCACGATTTCGCCGTCTTCGTTTCGTTCGATGGTGCCGCCCTGCAGGATTTCGATGAGCTCGAGGATGGTCATGCCGTCGGTGAGGGTGATGGTGTGTCCGGTAATCACCTTTTTCTCGCCCTTCTGGGCCTTGAGCGTCCCCTTGATCATGAGTTTCACCGCTTCGGTGGTCTCGATCTGCGGTTCTACTCCAACCTTGGTGCTGATTGTCGATGCGATGCAGCGGGGCGTGTCCTCCAGGGTGGTCGCCACGATCATGCAGCAGTCGATCATGGCCATTTCGGTGCCTTTTTTCGGGGTAGTAGACATAAACATTCATTCCTTTCAAAAAAGTTTGTTTGTTACAGACTGCGTTATTACGCCATATGTAACGCTTGTCATATATGCGAGCACATCCTTGTCTAGATAATGAGGCGTTTCAGGTTCGATAAGTTTCACACCCGGATAAAGACGGTTCATAGATTTCTTTACCCGTTCGATATATGACTCAAATTCGGAGTACTTCTCAATTGGGAAGTAAAGCAACAACTCGTATTCTCGCCTTTCCTTTCGGGGGCCAGGAAAGATTCCATTATTTCGCAAAACAATATACTCCGTTATGCATTTCCCCTGATGCTGGCCAAGCGAAAACACATTAAATCCCTCATCTTTCAAATAGAGAAAAAGATCTGACCAGTTCATAGTGATCCACCTATGCGGTTAAAAAGGCCTTGCATCCCCTCCATAACCTTCGGTGCTTCCTTCCTCAAAGTTGGATAAACAATTGCATACTGTTTTTCATTACTGAGTTCTAAAAAAATTCCATAGTCCACTCCATGAGCCAGTACAATACGAATACCAATGGGGATTTGCAAACATTCTCCATGCAGTCTTTGCCGAGCTTGTGCTGTACGATCTGTCCACGGACGATTTTTTTTTGCTTCTGACTCGATCTTTGCCGCAGATGTGTTTCCATATGCAATGATTGCTTTCCTAGCAGTCTCCGGAAGGGATAGGAATCCGTCTTTTAGAGAAGCTATATCAATCATTGTGGCACCTCCTCCAAGGAAAGATCGATACACAAATTAAGGCCACCAGGATTTTCAATCCCAGTGACCTCAAACTTTCCCACAGTATCAATTTGCACGATGTCATGTTTTTCGACTGTGTTTGAATACAGCATAAGTACTTTAGGGTGCTTACGTGTAAATGTCTGACCTGAGGTAGTATAGGAGATTTCCAAAAATCCCGCGGACGTGTGAAACAGCCCCTTCTCATTCAGTACCGACTCACTTTCTTCGACGGGCTCCTTGAATTCGTTCTTTCGAGCTCGTGTGATTGTGACGCTACAGCCCATTCTTTCAATCGCCCGGCGCAGTTGGTAAATCTGGTGTGGGTTCATTGCGATTCCCCCTTGAGATTGAGAACGCCGGAATTGTTTGGCCGATAGCGTGTTGCCAGGCGACGAAAATAGGCGGATGTGTCAGGTAACTGCAGCCCAGATACCGAAAGGGACGAATCCTCCGCTTTTATCAGTGCACATTCATATACTGTTGCATTCAAATCATCTTTGTTTTTATAAAGATAATACGCCAATTCATGATCCTGAAAAAACGGAATATCGTGCTCGCGCAAAATAATTTTCAATTCATCGATTTGCTCCATGCCCAGACACCCCGCTTTTTAATATCCGCCCCTTTTTGGACGCATTCGAGGGATGGGCAATTGCCCATCCCATCGACTGATAAATGCTTTTAAACGCCCCCGATGTTACCATAGCGATAGCATCCCCTTTTTTGATTTTAAGCATGGGAGCACCTCTTATGATACAATAACGTCCGCAAGGCCGACATAATCCGCTCGATCAAAAGAGGGAAGAGAAATCATACTGACCTTTGTTTCCACGTTGACCGGATCTGCTCTTTTCATGGTTGTGATAGCAACGCCAGTATCCACAATGGAGACGTTTGCCGCAGTACTGGAAACAAGGTCTGATTCTTCCGGCGTTGTTCCAAACCACGTAGTTCCAAGGGAACCACTCGGAATCAGGACAAACGTATCATCCGGAACAAAGCTTTTAGCTGTGCCGTCGTCTGCAAGATACCTCTTGGTATATACGGCAACTTCAAGCCCGAGTTCTTCCATCAGATACTGGCGGAGGACGCGGTCGCTGAGGATTGCCTGACCGTTGGACATGACAAAGATAGATTTTTTGATTGTATCGTTGCTGAGCAGATAAGACCAAGTTTTGCGCGTACAAATTGCACGTGACGGTCGTTCGCCGGTATCATCTTCGATGGTGTCCATCCACCCTCTGATATCATCAATGACTGGAGCAGTCGTATCACTCCAGGATTTTTTTACCGTGAACTTGTGCTTTTCGGGAATGTGATAATCGTAACTGTAGATCTGCCCGTTTGCCGAAATATCGATGCGCCCGGTAGTCAAAGCAAGCATGCGCATCATCTCCCGTCGGGCACGGGCGCCGTCGAGGAGGGGCTTTTGATCGTCGAAAATCACCCGTACGACAGATTCAATGTATTTTTTGTTTTCAGTTTGCAAGACCTTGTTAAGTTCCTGCCTCATCTTTTCATCCACGAAAAGAGATTCTTTAAAGTAGGGCATTTCGGTCATGAGTTTTTCGGCACCGATTCTCTCTCTCGGCACAGCCTTTACATCGAAAGCAGATGGTTTAAGCACGACCGGAAGGCCCTTTGCGCCCTTAATATAACTGAGGTCAAGGCCGAGACGCTTTTCCGCAGGAAAAAGCTCCTCGCCGAGATAAGGGGGCATATCCTTAGATAACTCCGTCCAATACGCGGCAATTTCAGGCGCCGTTACAAGGTCAAAAATAGACAGCATATTTTTTACTCCTCTCTGTTTTATTTAAGATAAGTGATTTTTCCAGCAAGCGCTGCTTTTACTGTTTCATCAGGCTGTACGCTTTCATCTAGCCTGTCGATATTAACAAAACCAAAGATGAGAAGCGTTGCGTTTTCATCCCCTCCAGTCACATCTACATCGTGCAGCAGGATTCCAACGGCATTGGACGTGCTGGGAGCGCCGGAAGAGCCTTCGGTTGTGGCGGATTTTGTAAACGCAGTATTACGCGCAGCCAGATCGCCGGTCATCGGGGTCCCGGCCTTAAGGATTTTCTTTCCGTCACTTCTTGCGGTTACTCCTGTTGCCGATGCAACGATGCTGACAGAAACCTGCGGATCCGTGCAGTAAAGAATCTGTGCCGCATTTACAAATTTTTGAGTTTGAATCTTATTCATGCATTACACTCCTTTGTCAAAATAAGTACTTTTTATGTTTTGAGATTTTTGTTTGGCGAGATTGGCCCCAAATCCAGCAGAAAAGTGAGATGCCCCCTGATGTTTGGGACTTACCTGACCTCCAGTGCCACGCGCCGCAGAAGAAAACTGCGGAACATCCTCCAAGACCTTGGAAATAGCTGCTTTAATAGCTTCTGCATCAATACTTCCATCTTCTTTTGCGGCCTTTGCAATATCGGCAAGTTTAATTACATAGGGCGCGGTTTGAATATCTACACCTTGCGAGAGCGCTTCGGACATTGCCATACTTTCAATACGTGCTTTTTTGGCCTCTTGCTGTGCTTGCATAAGCTGATTTTGTAACGAGTCTATGTTCGGCTGGCTCTCTGCCCGCTTCTGTTTATATGCCTCAATTGCTTGTGCAATCTCGCTTTCCTCCATCCCCTTCTGTTGAAAAAAGGAACGGAGAGCGGAATTTCTTGCCCGTTCTGCGCGGGCATCTGCGATTTCATCAAGCTGCGCCTGCGTAAAAGTTGCCCCATCATTTCCGCTGTTCTGGCCAGCGTTATCATTTCCGCCGTTCTGTGCCGGGTTGGCGTTACCCTCCGCAAATAATTGAATATTTGGCACGATAAAAGATTTAGTCATTGCGTTCCTCCCCGTTTATTGCCCGTCGGCGTTTTCCGTGTAGCTTTTTAAGCCATCGACACGTTTTGGGCATGAAAAAAGCAGCCCCAAAAGGGCTGCTTAATCGGTTTAGTTGCTTTTAATACATAATATCGTCATCATCTTGAAAAAGTTGTGAGGGATCATAAAGAACCTCCCATTTGCATTTTCTGTTCAGGCACGTTTCGTACAACTCTATTATGTCTTCAACGGTGATTGGCCAATCTTTGGGGCAATAAGGCTCCGGAATACTATATCCTGATCCTTCTCCAAACAATGCTTCATATTTTGTTTTAAGATCAAATAGCTTCTCGTGAATTGCATCCAAAACGTTACACCTCCAATGTATGAATAAAGGCTTCAAAATAATCCCATGTTTGCGGAAAGTATCTTTTTAATATATCCAGTCGTTCTCCCTTCATCATTTTAGCCTCAAATAAATGAGCAACTGTTTCTCTCTCTAATGCACCAGGTCTTTTCCAATAGTTCGGGGGGCTTTGATGTCCATACCCTCCGGTCACACGGTGATTTGTTAAGCCGTCATATATATCGGATACAGCATTTTTAAGATGTATGTCCTCATATAAATCTACGCATAATATCTTTTTTTGCTCGGAGGTTAATCGCGAAAAACTCCTTATGGACGCAACACCGGCGTTTGTAAACAGACGGTTTGCATGATTTAACGCATCTTTTTCAATATGTTTCCTAAGCTCGCTTAAATGAGAGGAAATAAACTTACCATCAAGCACCTGATGGTCAAACAAATGACCGGTTTCATGGAAAAACACCCGGCAGTCGGATGAATCCTTAATTCGTTGTACTCTTGCATCTTTTATATTGTCCAACTGCAGATGAACTTTTCTCTCCAATTGGCTGTAAAAACCTGCAGTATGGCGATCATAAAAATTCCCTTGAACTTTACCACCATACTTTTTCCAAAATCGCAGTTCACCATCTGTTGCCTGTTCAAACTTTTCTAAAATGGATCTTTGATCGGTTTGTAATATGTCGCTAAACCACTGTTGGTTTTGTATTGCACGAAGGGACAAATCGCGTATATTCTTTGTATTAATTATACCACTTTCAAGGGATTTTGTCATATTATTTTCAGGAGAAAGCCATCTATCCAAGGCAGGGTTTTCTTCTCCCGCAGCCCAGTCCCCCAGCTCTTTCGCAATTTCGTCATAGCTTTTGGTTATAATAGCAATCACCGTGCACATACCATTAGGGTGGTCAAGTGGCAAAGCATCTTTATCGAACAACTGACCGTCCCGTTCTGCACAAAGGCTACACATACGGGGTGAACCGGAAGAAAGCCACTGATATTTATCTACGAATGGGTTGTCTATGGTAGCCCGTTGAAATGATAACTGATAAGCGTGTGTTACACTGGTCCGAGCCAATCGCTGTGCATTGTAATCTACCTGTAGTCGACCTGCGTTGGGATACACGTTAATCCATTCCCACGGTTTTCTTTCACTTGGGCGAAGATATATTTCCAAATCCTTTGCAAGATCATAGGCTGACTTTTGCGCGATTATCCCGCGGTTGATGATATAACCTATATCGTGTGAGTATTGCCCCTGATAGTTCCATAATCGCTCCGATAACCCGGCGAAGTTTTTATATATCCCACCGCTCATAAGTTCGTCCACCATCTGCTGGGGGATGGTGGAGAACACATCAGTAAACCGCTCGGAGAGGAAGGGGGCGGCGCCGGAGTAAAATGCCCGCTCGGCTTCGGTTACTGCCGCCGCAGTGCGCATTATCGATTGTGTCACGATATTTTCAATCTTTTGGTACAACTCTTTGCTGTTTTCCCGCAGAACCCTGGAATAATCCTTAAGCCATCGACTGGACAGGGATTTCTCGCTGTGCTTGGATATTTCCCGCTCAAGGTCGTTTGCACAGTCTTTATAAAGCTGGGCGATTTCCCGGCTCTGCTGATGAGTAATTTCCAGGCGCTTTTTTTGCGCCTCTTTTACAAGGTTAGGGTAATTACCGAGTACGCCGGACATTACATATCACCACCGGTATCCGCGAGATAGATGTCCTCCAGCATCCTTTGCTCCAGGGCAATTTGCTTTATTTCTGCATCGGCGTAGGTATCGGTCATGCCGCGCCACTTGAGCAGATAGCTCTTGATAGAGCGCGTGCGACTGTTTACCTCCTGCATATCGATCTGTTTTTCTTCGGCCTCATCTTCGGGCAGCGGGTATGAATTATCTACCTTGACGGAAAACTCACCCGTTGGGATTGTGTCGGGGATCATAGCTTTTGCACTTTCTGGGTATAACCGTGCGCCATCTAGAATCGTCCGCATAACAAATTCGAGCGCCGGCCGCCATGCAAGCATTTTCTCGTCGCAACGGACAATCAGCCCCCAGTACAGCGCCTTTAAGGTTTTCCCGGAGGATACCACGCCTTTTAATGCTTCGGGAGAAACGTCGGGAACATCCAGCGTCTCATGCATGGATGTCTTGAGACGGTCAAGCGTGTTGCCGATTGCCTCCGTGTATGTCATGCTCGGTTCCAAAAGGCCGACCTTCCCGGTTCTCCCTTCCACATCCGAAGTGGTTAAAAGGTCCCAATAAGATCCCGGAGAACAAGGAAGGTTTTTGGTGCTTTGCTGTGACATATCCACCGTATACTTGATGGCATTCATGGATTTTCTCTCGGCGTCGATGTCAGCGTTTGAGAGGCGTGAGAACCAGCTTTCCGCGTTTTCAAGCTGCGCAATCTCGCTCTCTCCCTGTATATCCCCGGTCAACCCGTCATTTGTGACAACCGCCGCCGGTATGTAAGTAAACCGCGTCCGTGATTCCGGCGTGATGGTTTTCACTACCTGATTGTATCCGTCCCGTATCTCCTCAACAATCCAGCAGTACCCGTCCTGCATCCAGTATTTTTTGCGGTAGATACGCTGGCTTCCTTTATCGTCGGCGTCGTTTACCGTGTAAAAGCATATGATCTTTGTGATGATGTTGATATCCGTGGAATCTGTTTCATACACAAACTCCAGAGATGGTAGAAAACTGAGTCCAATCCCCGTATCGTTGAAATTAAGGATAATGGCAACCCGCTTTCCGATGAAACAGTCCCGAGCCGCCTGTACGAGAGCACGGTCGAACCGGTTCTTCTCCCTGACTTTGTGAATCAGCCGAGCGTAAATGTCTGCCTCCTTTTTCGCCTGGTTTTGGGTCGCATCCGTTTCGCCTACTGGCTCTACATCAACAAAAACGTCAATCGGCTTGCTAAAAAGGAAGCGGGCCTCTTTATTAACAAGTTTGCGCGCCTCTTTAAATCGTAGGTCTGCGGGGGAGTAATCCTTAGCCCCGTCATGATTAAACTTGGCTCCCTTATCATAAATCTGATAATAACGGATAAGTTCACCCAGCTCGTGGAGCAGTTCGCTACCATAAATCCCGCCAATTTCCTCTGTTATGATTTGCTGGGGGATAGAGGCGTTATATATTCTTTCATCGGTCATTTCGTCACCCTCTATACGTGTTTGTTTTGCGGTCTGGTGCGTGTATACGCCAGTCGGTAAATACGCCATAACGCAGCATATCCATGCAGTGGTCGTCTGCTTTAACCGGCTTATCTTCTCCGCGGTCCCTGGCCTTTTCATCCCACACATACCCGCTCATTTCACGCAAGGTGTTTTTGCATGAGGGGTCAATCGTCAGATCGCAGTTGGAAAGCTCCACCGCTACCTTGCTTATCCCGGAAAGTACATCATTTTTTGCTTTGATAACCCGGAATCCGTCCTTGCGGAGCTGCGCAATCAGAGAAGCAGCGGACGGGTCAACCACAACATATTCTACGTTTTCGCCGGCGACAAACGCCTGCAGGTCTGCCGAATACTGCTCGTCGGTTTTTTGGGATGTTTTCCGCCCATCGTGATAATACTCTTTGCATAGGTGGTGCCGGATATGGTCGTTGCATGTCTTTGCCCGGATTAGCCCGAATGTGCAGGGGTTTTGCGTACCGTAGTCGATAGCGACAAAACTCCGGGGAAATGGCTCTGAAATCTCCTTGATATTATCCTCGCTGAACATATCGTAAATGGCGCCGGAAGCAATAGCCCATTGCCCCAAAACATACCGCCGATAAAAAATGCCGCTGAATTGCTGACGGTATCTCTCTTTGATCGCCTCTGAAAGGCTGAAATTATCCTCCATTGTAAAATGGAGATAAACTATCCTCCGTTTTCGACATTTTTTTATCCATTCGGTATAAAACCAGTGCTGCGGCCCTTGCGGGTTGCAGTTGAACCAGAATTTCGATCCTTCTATCGAACATCGGGCTGTTGCTTGATTAACAAATGATTGTGGCATAAGGGCCACCTCGTCAAACAAAACTCCGGCAAGAGTAATACCTTGAATAAGATCTTGGGACCTCTCGTCTTTGCCACCGAACAAATAAAAATAATTAATAATATCCTCGCGACGGACAATCATCAAATTGTCTGCCCTATGCTCCTGTACGGTATAGCCCCTAGAGCGAAGCATCAAGCGTAGCCAGAATATTACATTACGTCGAAGGGAGCCAATGGTTTTTCCGCATACAGCGAAATTTTGTCCATCAAATTTAGACATTGCCCACATCACATACGAAAGAGACATACAAACGGTTTTGCCGGAACGTATGGACCCATCCGCAATGATTCCTTGATAATCTTTTACTGCACTTTTGTCGCACCACCATGTCATCACCTTTATTTGACGTGGTGAGAATGGCTTGAATTTAAAAAATCCGTCCCTAATCTGATGACGCAGTTTAACAGCATTGTCTGTGACCTTCTTTCGATATGAATTTAATGCATCGTCAATTTGATTCCAAATCATTACCCCAGTCCTCCTCTGAATCATCGCCCAAGTTGTCCCACAAACTTCTGGCGTTATCATTCAGCGCAGCAAGGAACCCATCGTCCGGGGGCGTGCTGTCTCCAGAGCTTTTGATCTCGGATTGTGCCTTTATAAGAGAAATTTCCAGTTTACGCTTGTCATATTCGACTCGATGACGGTCAAGAGGATTTGCCATAAAATAATCAGACAGCCATTTCAATGCTTTTTCACGATCCGCCAGTTCTATACTGGAACCATCTCTACCAACCTTGATCTTCTCTATTAAGCCACCATCAACCTCCGATGATTCTTTAAACCGGACAACATTCACAGTTTTTGTCATCGTTTGCTTTTCCCCAGTATCCTCATCTGTTATCTGTACCGGACCATACATTGACATAACAGGAACTTTTTCTTGACCAAATTCGATATAATCAGTGATATCCGCAAAAGCAATCTTCATTTGCTTTTCCACGATATCAGATATATCAAACAGCAGCGACCTATTTTTGATGTTTTTCAAGCGTTCAATTTCTTTTCTGACGCGCGGGCGATTTAAGACTTCCCATCCGTGGGCTTTTGCAGAATTATAATTACTAGAAAATGACTTCTGATATGATGTTGTTGCATTAAATGTGTGTACATAGCAAAGACAAAAGAGTCTTTCGTTTTCGTTTAGTTCTTCGTTTGCATTTACCGAATCTATCATTGCTTCAATTTCTTTTTCTTTTTCTGCATTTTGCCCTCTATGGAACTTAGGAGTATGATTTGTTTCTCCATTCCAGCAATAGGTGACTTTCCATTGGCGGACAGTTCCGGCGGGAACTCCTATTTCTTCTGCAATTTCTGTTGGATTTCTACCCGCCTTATATAACTGCTCAGCTTGATTAATCTTCTCTTTTGAGTGACGTGCCACGTGATCTCACCTTCTCCGCTGCCCTTTCGTTCTTGAGAGTCTTAATGGATTTATAAAACGGGCAGCGCTGCCAGATACACCACGCCACCCCGCACTTATCCAGGTTACTGTATGCACACTTGCCGTTTTTGG
>CAUBKG010000013.1 GCA_958436475.1 uncultured Clostridia bacterium | reverse complement strand
TGATGATTTTATTGTACTGGTACTGCATGTCCACATCCTTCAGCTTCCGCATGGGTTATTATCAAAAGAGCAACCTCATTCTCTTCCTTAATCTCCAGAGAATAGCGGATGGGGGAAAGCCATCCGGCAGAGCGGAATAAAACGTGATGGCAAGCTCGTCCGGGGAAAAACGGTATTTCAGCGGATCGTGCACATTGGGCCGCTTCAGGCAGGCAATGATTTCCCCGGAGCTTTTCACAGTTTGGTAGCACAGGGCGTCGTAATTGATAACTCCATAAGAAGCTCTGCTATGCTTTTTCCCATCTCCCAGCCGAATCGAGAAGACAATAGGAAAGCAAAAAAGAAATGCTGCGCTAATCGAAATCAGTATTTCCAAGGACATCACCATCCTTAGCAAAAGTAAAAGCCTAAAGCCAGCAGCGGCAGTAAGCCGTATAAAAAGCCGCCGCGAAGGATACATATTCCAACATGAAAGGAGGAGCTGCGATGTGAGCGCACTCTGAGTTTTATGAAAAGGTAGGAACAAGGGATATGTGATCCGCGGCGACCTGGTTGGAGCGACCGATAACGAATAGAGCTTTAACAGCCAAAACGCTGAAGCAACCTCTGCATCTCCTGCACCCCTTTTTCCTGTGACGTGATGATTGCTTGTAAAATGGGATCAAGCTCCGGGCAAATGGGATACTGTAATACATTTTTCGACATTCGAATAGCGCCCTGATGGTGCGGAATCATTTCTCTCATAAAATTCGCATTTATATTGTTATCGGAGCAGGCATTGCGCATTTGCGAGAACATTGCCCGTGTTATCCGGCAAAACCGCTTTTCGTATTGACACAGCTCCTGTTGCGTATTTAAGATCCGGGCACAATGTGTCAGGATTCCTTCCATATTATTAATGCTTTTGGTTTGTTCTTCCACGATGTTTTGCGCAATACGCTGCAAAGGAGCAAAATTTGTATACAACAATAGATTTTCCGACATTTCAATGGCTGCTCGGTGATGCGGGATCATCTGTACAATAAAATTATGGGATATACTATCGGTAAGCTCTGCGCCGGTCATCCCGCTGATCATTTCGTCGAGTATTTCATAAAAACGGCATAAATATCTTATTGTGACGCCGCTGAATCGTTGGCTGTGCTTCATCCATGATTCCTCCTGTTCTGTTTCAGTTTATGTATTACATAAAAAACATGTGATACCGCAAAGAGTATTTCATGTGGCAGATGCCGCTGTGTATAATGGACAATAGCTGCAAAAAGAGCATTGCTTGCGCAATGCTCTTTTTGCTGTCTCGATCGGTTAAAAAGACTGCCATTTTACTTCACTTCCTCTGCTTTTCAATTCGCAGAATGGAAAAGCGCCACACCTCTTCCCTCTTACTTCCCAAAATCGCCCCCAGTAAGAGGGAATAGTGAAGCAGTAAGAAGTAAAAATCGACAAGCTCCTGACGGAGCTTGTCGATTTTTGTCTATTCGGGACAAAAAAGATTTTTCCCGCTTTTGGTAGGTGGATTTGAACTCCCGTACCCCCGCAAAAAGGTGGTAGCGGCACAAAGCCGTCGTGCGTGCGTTTACAAGCGCACAGGCGGCTGCCGCGTGCCTTTTTGCGGAAAGGAGGAGCGACGGAATGAGTGAGAGATGACTTTTTAATAAAAAAGTCGTCGCGAACTATATGCAGTCCGCGACGACGTGGTGCGGGAGATGGGATTTGAACCCACACCCCGAAAGACCGGCTCCTAAGACCGGCGCGTCTGCCGTTCCGCCACTCCCGCACAGTTGAAAATAATCATACCATCCGGAAACCGCTTTGTCAAACGGCGGAGAAGGTTCCTGTCATGCTCCCAGAGTGATATGAATACCAATAGAAAAGAGCCTTTTACACATGCGATGTGCAAAGAATCCCAAAAAGGTTTGACGAATCCTGTCGTTCTCACTATAATGAAACGTATCTCAATGAAATTTAGAGGTTGCCTTTATGGATTTATTATTTGTGCTTCCCATCGCCATAGGCCTTTCCATGGATGCCTTCGCTGTTTCCATTACTCAGGGAATTGCCATTTCCCCGGTCAAAGTGCGGCACGTTGCTAAGATCGCGCTGGCGTTTGGTATTTTCCAGGGATTAATGCCTCTGCTTGGCTGGCTGGCCGGCATCCAGCTCAGCGAATTCGTGGCAAGTGTGGATCACTGGATCACCTTCGCCCTGCTTGCCTTTATCGGCGCCCGGATGATCCGGGAAGCATTTGAGAATACATGCGGCGTGGAAAGCTCTCGGTCGGATATCAGCTGGAAAATGCTCCTCCTCCTTGCCGTGGCCACCAGCATCGACGCCCTCGCCGTGGGCGTTACCTTCGCCCTCTCGGGAGTGAACTCTTTTCTCGATATGGCAATGAGCAGCCTCGTTATCTGCGTGGTTACCGCGGTAATTTCCGCGGTGGGCGTGCTGATCGGTAAAAAAGTGGGCTGCCTGTTCCAGCGCGGTGCGGAAATTTTCGGTGGCTGCGTTCTGATCCTCCTTGGGCTGAAAATATTGATAGAAGACCTATTTTTCTAATCTCGATAGATATCGTTCAGCCGCGCGATGCGTTCCCGAATTAAATTGCGGACGCTTTCCGGGAAAATCACTTCGATTTCTTCAAACTGCAGAAGCCAGGCGATCAGCCCCTTGCTGACCATTGCCTTGACTGTAATGGTAAAATAGCCGTTGTCGTTCGGCACCAGCATGATATCTTCCCCGAAGCGGTCGACCACCTGTTCATACAGATCGTTTTTACAGCGCAGGCGGATCATCTGCTGCTCTCCGCTGAACATGTTGAAGGATTTTTTGATATAATCCGCCGCATCAAAATAATTGAGGTAGCTCGAAACCTCCCGGATAGGCCGGGCCGGCTCCTCCAGCTTTCTCACACGGTTGATTCGGTCGAGCCGCAGGTGCATGAGATTATCGTATTTTTCCGTATTGCAGATGAGATAATAATGGTCGTTCGACCAGATCATCGCATAGGGGCTTACCGTATGTTCGCGGGTCTGGCTGGCGATATGACCCTTTTCGTCGATCCGCTTGTTGGTATATTCAAACTGGACCTTGCAGTTTTGCATAATGGCGCTGTGCAGGTCGTCGATATTATAATAAATCTTTTCATTGTTGTGCTTGAGCCGATGGTCGGTGTAGATTTGACGGTTCATGGTGCTGGCCTGATAGGTGCTGATCAGAGTTTTTAGCTTGTCTAAAAGCTCTTTTGTTTTTTTAGCCGTAATAAAATCCGCGGCCTGCACGGCGTCTACCAGAAGCCGGACCTCGGCAAGCTCAAATTCCCGGCTGGCTAAAAACCATCCCTGCTTCTTTCCGCTGCTTTCCACAATATCCATTCCATATTCCTGCAGCGTTCTGATATCGGCATAAACAGATTTACGCTCAGCAGAAATCCCGCGCATTTCCAGCCTTTCACATAGCTGGTTCGCACTTAAGGGGTGTTCTTCATCTGTTTCCCGGGATAGAATATCGCTCACGTGCAGAAGCTTCAGCTTGGTTCTAGAATTTGTTGCCACAATAACACTCCCCTACAGCATCTGGAAGCATTATACATCATATTTTTTGATTTGACAAACTATGATGTGTTCACGATAAAAAAGCAATTTTGGAAGCAAAAACAGCCGGCGGTGCGAAACAAGCACCCCGGTTGTTGCTTTTTTCAGGAGCTACGCCTTCTTTTTTTGAAACATTTCCTTGAGCGAGCTTTTGATATACCGGAAGCACTCCATGCGGCAGAGCTGCGCCCCGGCTACATAGGCTACAACGCCGGTGAAAACCTGCAGCAGCAGAGTTGGCCAATCCCCCAAGTGAAGAAATGTGATGGAATACGCCGCCGCCCCCATTACCAAGGTAAGCAGCATGGACGGCGCAACGTCTTTCACCTGTTCCAGCACACTGTATTGCAGGAGCCGGTTATTCGGCACACCGGCAATTACGAACTCCAGAACCGCGCCCATCACCCGGAATCCCATCATCCAGTAGATGCCAAACGGGATGCTGATAATCAGGAGAATGACATACATTGTTTTTTTGATAATTTCGAGCTTTAGTATCACGTCGCTGCGCCCGATGGCCGTAATAGCCTGAATGTTTGCCACCCGCAGAGAGGAAAAGGCGCAGGAAATACAGGTGAGCTGTAAAAACGGAACGCACGACATCCATTTTTCCGTGAGCATCAGGCGAACCATCGGTTCCGCTATCACGGCAAGGCCCATCATTGCCGGGAAAATAACGAAGGTACTCGTCATAATAGAACGCCGCATCATACTTTTCAGCCGCTGGCGGTTATCCTGCATCGTGGAAAAGGCCGGAAATAACACGCTCTGAAGCGAACCATTGATATTGTTTGCCACCATGCTCGGATACCCATGGCCGCGGTTATAATAGCCCAGATCGGTGGAAGAATAGAGCTTCCCGATCACAAGGGTATAAATATTGCCGTAAATCGAATCGATCAGGTTGGAAACGAGCAGCTTGGAGCCGAAGCCAAACATGGTTTTGAGGCGCGCGAAGGAAAAGCACAAGTGAGGCCGCCAGCCGAAGGAGGTCCAAAGTACAATGGTATTCATGAGGCTGTTGGCGAGCGTAGCATACACGAGGCTCCACACGCCGAAGCCCATATAAGCCAGCACGATACCCACCACGCCCTGTACAAAGCTCGAACTGAGCGTGATATAGAAAAACTTTTTAAACTGCATGGCACGTTTGACCATAGCGGTCTGTACCGCATTGAACGCACCGAAAAACAAGATGACCGCCTGCACCCGCAGCACCTTCGTAAGGATTTCCATATTATAAAAGCGGGAGATCACCGGCGCACAAAAGAAAAGGATCAGATACAGCACCGCGGCAAGCGCAAGGTTCAAATAAAAAACAGAAGAGGAATCCAGTTCGTCGATTTCCGCCTTCTGTACCAGCGCCTGGCCAAATCCGCTTTGTACGATAACGGTGGCAAGCGTGATAAATACCGTGATCATGGCAACCGCGCCGTAATCCGACGGCATCAGAAGCCTTGCCAGTACAATCTGAATAATAAATTGGATTCCCTGGTTGCCGATGCGTTCGAAAAGGGTCCAGATAATTCCGCTCGCAACCTTCTTTTTAATACTTCCTTCCGGCATGCAAAAACTCCTTTCCCGCTGAAGGGTGCCCAATTCCCTCCGGCTTTTCCCTTTGGAGCAAAAATAATTAAGAGCTTTAAAGGCGACAACAGCCTTACTGCTTTCAAGCTCTTTTCATCCGCGGCCGGGCTTCCGGCACAAAATGCAAAACGTGTAATCCACAAGCACATAGAAACACGGCGGGGCATTCTATTTCCCCGCCGCATATAATTGAGTTGCCACAAAATAGATCCCTATTGAGAAAACCGCAATTTTCGACAAGGTTCCATTAAAATATATGAGTGCAGTATAACACGGAGGCTGCGCAAAGTCAATAATGCAGCTGTGCAAGGCTGAAGGGGTGTGTAGGATTGTCAAACATATTGGACAGTGAAAGCAGAAAGAGCATCGCGGGGAGAAAGCCAGTGAAGAGGTCTCATCGGTAGATTGTTGGAACGATTTTGGTGAGCAGCGAGCTGTACACTAAAATCGGCGAGAGAGTAAAAACGATGTGTATCATAAAAGCGTTTCTGGTCTTCTCGATGGCTGCGCTCAACCTTGCCGTTGTGGCGTGGCGTGTAGGGGCGGATGAGCTTGTGGCGGATGCCCAGCTTGCCGGCGGTCTTTTCAAATAGTGTGGGGATATCCTTCTTGCTGTTGGAAAAGCGGTTGGTGAATTCAAAACCGTTATCAGTCTGAACACATTCCACCCGGATGCCCCTTCTGCCATACCATTTCACCAGCCTTTTCAGAAAATCGGCGGAGGAGTAGGTGGACTGTTCCTCATAGGCGCCGAGGAAGCGGAGTCTGGAGAATTCGTCAATGGCGGAGTATTGGAATAGGCGCAGTTTCGGGTCAGCGATACAGGAGCGCGGAACCACCTTGACGTCCACCTGTACGCGCTGGCCGGGATAGGTCATTTGCTCATAGGGCTTGGGAGTGTAATGTTGTTTTTCCTTCGGCGGCGGGAACATTCCCAGCTTCCGCATCACGCGGAACAGAGTTTACAAAGCGGCTCGGCAATACCGAAAAGCCGACGCCCACACTGTTCGAGTCGCGACTCGAACAGTGTGGCATAACGCACAAACTTATTAAGCCTTACACGCCAAGACATAACGGTAAAGTCGAGCGTTCCCACTGCAAAGATAACGAATATTTTTATGCAGCCCACTCTTTTTACTCTTTTGAAGACTTTAAAAAGCAACTTGCTGTACACAACAGAAAGTATAATGCTTTTCCGATTCGTCCTCTTAATTGGAGATCTCCCGCTGATTATATTAAAGCTTTTATTTCAAACGGTGAGGTTTTCTAATTTTGTAACACATCATTGACAAACCTACAAACGCACATCGCAGCCACACGGAATCAAAGATAAATATAACAGTTACTTCGCCAGCATGCAAAAATTATTGATGTATCCTTCGTTTACCCTAAAGAGCATGGTTAATTCATCCGTTGTATAGTTATATTTATACAACCCATGGGGATAGGTTTTGGTATCGTATTTTCCATTGCCAAGAAAAAACACTTCGTTTTTTTCTCCGTTAAAGCAAAGGTATGAATATCCAGTCAGCAGCTTTTTATCGATATTTGTCTGTTCCGCTGCTTCTCCGGTTTCCAGATCGATCAAATAGGTTGCAGTCTTCGCATTATAATCAAATAATATATTTTCGTCGTATTCCGTTACCAGCAGCCGGCCGGAAGAATCCAGCGCCGCGCGGTTGATCTCTTTTTCTTCCACTGAATAAATAATCTCCGGCTCGCTTCCATCCAGATGCAGGCGGTAAATATCATAATCCGGCGGAACAAGCTTTGTTGTTTGTTCCATGTTATAATCGTTGCTTCTGCTTCTGCTTTGCTCCATATCGAAGCAGGCCGCAATGAGCGATTTCGTGTAAACATTATACGAGAGGAACGAAACGCATAAATTGTCTTTCATATGAAAGATCCTCGTTTCCCCTGTATCCTTCTCATAATATACAGGTTTTTCTTCTCCTTCCCCATATGGGCACGCAGACATCACCACCATATCCTCCAGCGGTATGATCTGATTGATGGCAAACAAATTATCGGTCAATATTTTTTTCTCGCCTGTATCCAGATCATACACTGCGAGCTGATCCCCATGACCGCCGTCATCAAATACGATCCTTTCCGAAAAATAGATTGCATTATCGTATTCGCTGTAAACCGCCAACGGGTACTGAGAGGTATATGCAATATCCTCCTCCATTTTAATTTCTCTGATCTCTCCTGTTTCGATATCATAGCAAACATTGTTCATGGAGGCGCCCTTCTCCGGATTGCTCGGATCGTTATACGAAGTAACGTTTATGGTTAAATAGGCTTTCACTTCCGAGGGCTTTGGCAGAGCCTCTCCTCCTGCGTTTCGGCCTCCGTTGTGGGAGCACCCTGCCAGCGCCGTAAAAAGCACGGCCGCGGCCAGCCACACTGCTGTTCCCTTGCGTTTCATCTTTGAGCTCCTTTCCTTTTGAGCTCCGCTGGTTCACCGAATTTTTGGTGGGTGAACCAGCGGATAATAGAAGCTGTTTATACTGAAAGGGCTAAGATTTGATCAGCGATAAAAGCAATATTGCCCATAAGGCAGGGTGATATTGGAATTGTAGCTGTAATCAAAAAATTCCACCCCTGTTTTCCAAATATCAAGCGCGGCGTTCGGCAGGGAGCCAATGTCATTTTTATACATATTTTTAGTTACATATGGACCGGTAGGATTATCACCATATATGCTCCCACTGCCCTTTTTCCGTGCTCTTACTTGGATCAATTTATTATGCGGAGGATTAATATACTGCCATTTCACGGCAACATCCCCCTTCTTTAAATTATTGTTATGGTCGCCCATAGTATCGTTATAGCTGGTAAGCCGGCCGCTGCCCTGAACAAGCTTATTGAATGAATTGATGCGGACATTATTACCCTCTCCCCAGTAATACGTGCCAGGGTCTGCATATTGCCCGAGCGGCATACCATACGCGGAAGCCCTGCCAGCCGCACTGCTTTTTGTGCTTTTGGAAGGATCGGAAGCCGCGCTGGGTTCTTCCACCAATCTGATGTATCCATTGTTCTTATAAATGACCCGTAATCCCGCAGAAGGAAGCGTTGGTTCGATCACGATCGCATCATCCGGCAGAAGTTCCTGGTTCGGCACTTCGCAAAAACCGTTCTCTTCCACAATAGAATTCTCATCAAATGTGTTTTCAGAAGATTTTGGCACCACATGATGCCCGCCCTGAATAATTTTATATTCATGATCGTTTATGTATTCGATAATGGTGTTGGGCGCCATTCGTACCGGTATGGTTTCCGAAGAAAAAACCTCTTCCTCTGCATTCACATAGTTCACACTGGCCACAGAAAAAACAAAAGCCAGAATACAAGCCGCTGTTTTTTTCACAAATTTTCTTCTCAGGTTTTCCCCTTTCCAGATAATATTTTGACGTCATTTGCCATCCTGCAAAACAATACGGCTTAACCGGCCTTAAGTTTTCCGCAGGAATCATGGTAAATTATCCTTCTTTTCATTTAAAATAATCTCTGTTCTGTTTTTGTATAATGCATTGTCATTGCTTAAAATAACGGCTGATTTTCCTTCTTTCTCCTCCGTTGATTTTAATAAAACGCCATTATGCTCCATCTGACCATCCGGAGCAGCACACCAGTTTTTTACCCCCTCTGTCATGTCAAATTTCAACAAAGTATCTTCTTGTTTTGAATAAGATACTCTATTACCCGTTTTAAAATGGTCGTTCCAATTACCGGTAATGCTGCACCAGTCCTCTAAAACCTGCAGTAATTCAAACCCTGCTTCGTTTTCTCCGAAAGAATAGGCGGAGTAAAACACCTGTTTGATTTCATCTGCTTTCAAATCAAATGGTTTTACAAAATGATACCTGATCAATAATCTGCCGATTCCTAAATCATCGCTGTTTCCTATAACAGAATAGTTTTTCAAATATCCATTTTCCAAATCAGGCAATTTAGAATACAAGGCGTTATCCGGCTGTTTATCTCTTCTGGCCTCCAGCGAAATGTACAAAACAGAGTTTTTGAGTTCAATAGAATCGTCAAGCGATATTCGTATTTCATATGTATCGTCTTCTATTTGTACAATTTCCATGCTGCTTTTATAGGATATTTTTCCTTCTGTGTCTTTTAGTAAAGGCGCCTGTATCACCCCTAAAACATCTCCGGGATTCTGAGGATCGTATTTTTCTTTGTCGGTCATGATCCAGTCCCCCCCGGGTTCTTGCCGAACAGTTATTCCGGGAGTTGCCGTTTTAAAAAACAACGAAATATTTTTCGTGCGATCATCGTAAATTTGGATCTCACAAGCAGCGCCCAATGAAGTGGGGTAGTATCTTAATTCGCTGTTTTTTGCAGCAATATTTTTATAGATAATCATATTCTTTTGAATTCCAATAAAATTATCTCGTTTATCATATTGGGCAAATGCCTGAGAATCAGGGGAAAACATTTCATATTCAAATTTCCCCTTTTTTACGATAACGCCCTTCGCAGCGTTATACTCTTTAGAATAATAAGATTTAATATCATTATTTGCCACCGTGTAAACATATCCATCGTTTTTTTTGAGGGTGTCTGTCGTGTTGCAGATCCTTGTGTCTATCAGGGATAAGCTGTCATTTTCCAAATAAAAAACAGGACTTGCATAAATATAAATCGTTTGTGTTCCGTCAGCATTATTAAACGCAATAGATGCGGTCGTAACATATTCGTCTGCCACTGATATATGCCCCTTTTGCTTCGTTTCATCTTCCGAAAACAATTCATTATAATTAGGGTCTAAATGAATGGATACTTCCTGAAAGCTTTTCGGCGCAGAAGAGCAGCTGACCAGCAAAAAGAAACAAACAAATATGATAATGATTTTACTGCAGGCAGGAATCAGTCGACGTTCATTTTTCAAAAGACCACATCCTTAAATATGCTGAATAAGGCGATTCGCCCCGCAGGCGCAATCCATTTGTTTGTATTTTAAATAAATATAAGGTAATTATAACATGTTATTTTATAAAATGTAAAGTATATACTTGGTTTTACAATAATGCCTGTGTAGGATTGTCAAACATATTGGACAGTGAAAGCAGAAAGAGCATCGCGGGGAGAAAGCCAGTGAAGAGGTCTCATCGGTAGATTGTTGGAACGATTTTGGTGAGCAGCGAGCTGTACACTAAAATCGGCGAGAGAGTAAAAACGATGTGTATCATAAAAGCGTTTCTGGTCTTCTCGATGGCTGCGCTCAACCTTGCCGTTGTGGCGTGGCGTGTAGGGGCGGATGAGCTTGTGGCGGATGCCCAGCTTGCCGGCGGTCTTTTCAAATAGTGTGGGGATATCCTTCTTGCTGTTGGAAAAGCGGTTGGTGAATTCAAAACCGTTATCAGTCTGAACACATTCCACCCGGATGCCCCTTCTGCCATACCATTTCACCAGCCTTTTCAGAAAATCGGCGGAGGAGTAGGTGGACTGTTCCTCATAGGCGCCGAGGAAGCGGAGTCTGGAGAATTCGTCAATGGCGGAGTATTGGAATAGGCGCAGTTTCGGGTCAGCGATACAGGAGCGCGGAACCACCTTGACGTCCACCTGTACGCGCTGGCCGGGATAGGTCATTTGCTCATAGGGCTTGGGAGTGTAATGTTGTTTTTCCTTCGGCGGCGGGAACATTCCCAGCTTCCGCATCACGCGGAACAGGCTTTCGGGGCGGCGGGTGTAGCCTCGTTTCTTCAGCCGGTACCAAAGCTCAATCATACCAAGCTCCGAGTTCCTGCGGCGCATGTCGCGTATGAGCCGAAGCTCTTCCTCTGTGTGCTGGTTTGGATGGCTGTGCGGGCGCTTTGACTGGCAGGCAAGAGACCCCTCGCTTCCATCCCACCGGGCTTTCCAGAAGTAGATGTATGAGCGGCTTTTGTTGTACTTTTGGCTTGCACGGCTTACCCCATATTTTTCCGCATACTTCATTAGGGATTGCCTGTAGCGCATGTCTTGTGTTACACTTTTCATGAAAGATAGGGCACTTCCTTTCGGCTGAACTGTGTGTGGTAACTCAATTCTAACCGATGTGTTCCTATCTTTCTTCTTTTTTTCAACTGTCCAATATCATTTGCGCCCGAAAGGTTTGAACCATTATACTCATCAAAGACCTCCAGCGCACCGCCAGCCAAATAGGAACCCGCGCTCCAGCTATGTCGCTCGCACTGGAATCCTTCTTAGGTGTTTGCGTTGTTGTTTGCGGCGATGTTGGTATCACCATCGGTTTAGTACCTTCCCGTATCACAATATCCGCCCTCGGGGTTTGCCCATTAATGTGCGAATTCCACAGTTCGGACCCGCTTGCACGGTCTACCATTTTTCCGTTCGGATACACTATGATTTCAAACCCGCTGGGGTCTATGAACAGCACCGGATTCCCGGCGCAGTAGATATACCAGTTAGCCCCGTCCATCATCATGTCCATGCTTGTGAGGTACCCGCCCGCATTATACGCGTAGCTCACCGTGCGGTTCGACCGCTCGTCTGTTACCACGGTGAGCATGCCGCCCGTATACGCAAAGGAAACGCTTGTCCCGACGGCGTCGCCCAGAGCAGTGATCCGGTGGTTCGCATCCACTGTGACGTTCAGACGGTTGCCGAGCTTATCTTCAAAATACTGGATATCCCCCGCACTGCTAAAAACATATACAGTATGGCGGAAGAAAGCTAATATCTTCCGCCATTTAACTACATATATCGGATCTTTTCAACCATCATTAGGAGGTCTTATTTTGTTATTTCGCCTTTTGCAATTTTATCTTTTATTACAGATAAATACCACTGGTTATATTCACTTGCTTTCTGGCTCCAAATATCACTGCTTTCTTGGTCTCCCAATAGTAAATAAATTAATGATCGGGTTGACATATTTAACTGCTTTTCGCTCAATTGATAGAAAGTGTCTTTACCAGGCTCAATATATCCCAGTTCGCAATCCTCCAACATTTTTAAAAATAATTTGTAATCGGAATCAGTCAAATTCTCTGTTTTTAAACGTTGACCAAATTCCATATGTATAGATTTTCTTATTGTTAGAGTAAACATTTCGGAAAAAACCTCTTGCAGTTCGTCATATCGCTTCGCGTGGATATACGCAAATATATACTCCATAATCGTCTCGCGATATGCTGAATATGCTTTCATTTCCTTTCCGTCTTGCCATTTGGCAGGAGTCGTTTTTTCATATATCTTTTCATAATCCTCTTCATCTAAATTCAAAGCTTCTGGCATATATTCGATTTTTTTATCATATTGCTCGGTAAACATCAGGCTGTTGCATAGTTCAATCAGGTTCTGTTCGGATGGGCTTTTTTTATATTCTTTTTCCTCTTGGGTAAGCCCTCCGAAAAAGATTCCATAAGCACAAAGCGCAATCACTCCACACAAGAGCACGGCTCCAAGGGATAATAAACATATCTTTTTTCTCTTCGTTGTTTCAATTAAAACCATGCTATTCCTATCCCCTTCTCTACTGCTTTACTTAAACTATTGGTATAAAAGTTCTTCGCGTATGCCTCTTCATCCCAGAAATTCATGGTTCCTGTCAAAAGGAATTGCTGGTCGCCTGTCAAGCTGTTCCAAGGTTGACTTGTATCAATATTGTCCAAATCAGCATTTGCAATTACTGCCGCTTCAATATTCCCATGAATCCTTTTGCACCTTTCCGCATAGTCCTCTCCTTGTGAAAGGCTATCGCCGACAAAGGGGATTGGTGTAAACCCCTTTTCCTGACTGCTATACACATTATATGTATGTATCATCATATTTGTATTAAGTTCATCTCCTAAATCCTTTAATTCAAGAAGTCCCTTAATTTTGTTCAACACATCTATTGTAATCCTACAGCAGCTGTGCAAGGCTGAAGGGGTGTGGTATACTCCTATTTTCCTGGAAGATACCATCCGAGTACCATGCGCCACAAGCGGATCCTTTTTGCCGCTTGAGGTCGAAGATTTTTTGCAGGAAGAATGGAAAAGGCAGGGCTGCGGGCGTTTACAGGCTTACTCGCGTATGGCAAAAGCGCCCCCATCCCCCTTGTTTTTCAGGCTTACGCGAAATACATATTGTATTATGACGGTATCACCTAGCCAAGGCAGTTAAAAAGCCGGGAATGCAGCTTCGTTTTCCGGTGGGTATTCCCACCTTCTTTGCACAGCGACCGGCGCGTAAATTTATAAATCCGCGCTCCGGAAGCGGCCCGCATGATGGCTTTATTGCAAAACAAATAATAAACAAAAAATAGCGGCCCGGGCTTTTGAGCCGGGCCGCCTGCTGTTTCTATAGACTACGGATCAAAGGGCGTTGAACTGGCCGTCAAGCCAGTTGATGCGCGCCTGCATCCAGGAACGGAAGTAACCGATTTCCCCATCGAAGCTGTGAGCGATTTCAGGGGTGGGCCAGATGTATTTGTGGAGCGTATCCCAGCGGTCGTCGTTATCGTAGAAGGAGTCTTCCGTATAGACGGCGAGCTGGTCGATGAGCGGTACGATCGTATCGATCTTTTCCGCTTTGATTTCGTTCCAGCGGGCCTTCACGCGGCTGCGGAAATCGCTACTCTGGAAGAGCGGGCCAAACCAGATGCTGCCGCGAATCCACCAGCTGGTGGGCGAATTATCCTGGTAATTCGTGTTGCCGGAGGAAATATCAAAGTCCCAAACCGGGCCCATCTTGAGTTTTCCGCCCGCGTCCTTATGCAGATAGATACTGGACCAGCCGGAGGCATCGAGCGTCATCATGACCTCGTTGCAGAGGTACCAGTCCACAAAGGAATCCACATCGATATATTCCTCATAGTTCCGTGCTTCCGGATTATTCAGCGACTGCATAAACTTATTGAGATAATCGCGCAGATAATTGAGCTGTTCAGGCGTAATGGTCTCTTCATCCGGCGTGTTGACGCAGAAGGGATAATTGCGGCCGTTATAGTATACGTCGATCACATTCACCTCGCCGCGGCGCTCATCGAGCTCCACGAGGAAGCCGCCCTGCGAACCGTCTGACCCTTCGGGGTGCTCCTGGATATTCACACGGTTTTCATCGAGGCGGATGTGCTCGCCCAGGAGATAATTGCCGAGATATTCGCCGTCCAAAAATACATTGACATAACGCATGTGCGGCGTCCAATCCAGATTCTCGAGGCTCTGGCCGAGGCTGAGGGCAACATAATTGCGCATCAGGCTCTTATCAAAATAATTGGCGAGCAGCACCCAATGCTTGTTTTTCGGCATATCGAGCACTTTCTGCTTGCTGTCAAACTTGATTTTATAGGCTTTCTTCGCCGCATCCAGCGTGGAGTTGCCGCGAAGCTTGACTTCTGCAGCCTGTGCGGTCACTGTGCTGAGGGAAGCGTCCGGATCGGTTCCGATCACGCTGCTGTTCTTTCCGAGCTCCAGGGTAACTTCCGAGTTTACCTTTACTTCCTTATCCTCCGGCTTATTGCCGTTGAGGAGGATGTATTTGCCGTATGAGTCGGTCGGATCCAGGTTGATGTATACATTCGGCAGCTTCGTATCGCGCAGCGGCGTGATCTGGACGGTATAAAGATGATCCTCGCCGGACTTGATTGCATGCAGGAAGACATCAGAGGTGAAGTCGAGGACATCCCCCTCCTGATAGAGCTGATTGCCGATGACCAGCATATCGTCGGTTCCCGTTATGGTGGGAACGAGTGAGCTGATATCCACGGTGGAAGGAACGGTCGCCGTTATCTTATTGTTCTTAATGGTGCAGCTGATATCGGAAACCAGCTGTGGGTTCTTCTCTTTTGTGAAGGAGAAGGAGGTGACGATATCGGTTTCCGTCGCCTTTTCGAGCGTGATATAATCGAGATTCACATTGCCGCTGGTGCCGCCCTCGTAGCGGTAAGCAATCGTGTTTGCACCCGCCCTCAGGGTAACGGTGGTGGTGGTAAAATCCCAGGAATTCCAATAAGTCTGGTGAGCATATCTCTGCGTTTCCGCGCGGGAGCCGTTCACATAAAGCGCAAGTGTCCGCTCGCTGCCGCAGGCGTTGGCATACCGGGTGCGCAGCTCATATTTCCCCGCTTTCTCGGCCTGAACGGTGAACGCAACGGCGGAAGAGCCCTGCTGCTGCAGGTTTGCGGCAAAGCCGGCGCCGGAGTAGCCATCATGATCCGAAGCGATCCTGGCGCTCGTCAGAGCCGCATCCTCCGCTTCATACATTGCCGCTTCCGGCACTACCTCTGGCAGGAGGTCCGGCAGAACCGGCTGATAGATGGTATCCGACACGTGCAGAAGCGCTGCACGGCGGTTATTGTTGTAATCCGATTCGGGAATCGCTTCATCGGTGTTCACCATAGCGCGCAGCGTGTGCGTGCCGAACACCGCCTTCCAGGTAACGGAAGACTGCACCGGAACGGTGGCTCCCGCGGCGATTTTTTCATTCACCGTCACGGTCTCAACGAGGCGGCCGTCTATATAAAAATGAACCGGAATGGAAGTGCCCGCCGGGGTATCCACATCGCTGTTGTTTTTCAGCATGGTCAGCAGGCGAACCGGCTGGCGGGAGGATATTTCGTTTACCGTTGCGCGCACGGTCATGAGGGCCAGGTCGCAGGGCTCCGGCAGAACGTCGGATTCCTCGTCGCTCACGGTAAGCGTTTTGGTAAAGGTGTTGTTATTGTTGTTGGTTTCGTTGATGCGGTCCACATCGTCGACCCAGGCCATAATATTATAGCTTTTGTCGTTTCCGCAGTTCCACACCGCCGTGCCGGGATTGCCGCCGTTCGCAGTGAGCACAACGGTTTCACCCGGAGCAATGGACTCGGTATAGGTATCGCTCCAATAAAAATCGCGGTCGAGCTGGTTTACGCCGAAGCGCACGCCAACAATCGTTCCCGCCGGCGTGGGGCTCGTACCCGCATTTTTGACCACCGCGCTGAAAACGACCCGGCTTCCCGGTGCCGGATTCGTGGGCGACCAGGTGATATCGGTAACAATCAGGTCACACCGGCCGTCGCCCGTTGCAGCGCCAACGGCCATCGGCATCGTGGAAACACAACTGATGAGGAGTGCCAGCGCCGTAAGTAGCGCCAGCGTTCGTTTCAACCCTCTCTGCTTTTTCATGCCCTTTCTTCCCCATTTCCCCGTTTCCGCCAAAGCGGAAAACAGTACCCTTATTTTTTCGCCACAGGCGATATTTTTATCTATTTTATCAACAGAATTATACAATGTCAAATAAATAATTTTGTGAAATTTTAATATGCCTTTTCCGAACAAAGATTCTCATTTCCTTCCAGAGCTGTACTTTTATGCACAAAAAAACCGCACGAATGAAACTCGCACGGCTTTTTTCAAAAGTTGATTGGATTTTAACCGCCGCCCTGGCGGAGCATTTCTTCGGCGGCATGGAGGCTGGCCTTCGTGACCGCACCGCCGATGATGCGCGCCAGCTCCTTTTTCCGCCCTTCGAATGTAAGCTTCGAAACAGACGTATACGTCCGCCCGCCTTCCACCGCTTTTTCAATCAGAAAATGCGTGCCGGCCTGCGCCGCGATCTGTGCAAGGTGCGTGACGCAGATGACCTGACGTCCTCCCGCCGTTTCCCGCAGCTTTCTGCCCACCTGATAAGCGGTGCGGCCGCTGATGCCGGCGTCTACTTCGTCGAATATCATGGTGTCGATCCGGTCTTTATCCGCAAGCACGTTTTTGATCGCCAGCATGATACGGGAAAGCTCGCCGCCCGATGCAATTTTTGCAATGGGCCGCGGAGCCTCGCCGGGATTAGCGGAAATGAGGAACTCGATTCTGTCTCCCCCGGTGGAATTGAGGGGCATACGCTCTATGCTGACGTTGAAGACGACGCTCGGCATGTTGAGCGCCGCAAGTTCCTCCGCCACCTGTTTCTGAAACCGCATTGCCGACTGCTTGCGCACATCGGTCAGCCTGCGGGATGCCTCCAGCAGGGCCTCCTTTTTGGTTTCACGCTCCGCCTCTAATTTTTTCATGCGTTCTTCAGAGAACGTGATGGCATCGAGCTCCTGCCGCGCCTGTTCCAGAAAGATAAGCATGTCTTCTTCCGTTTCGCCGTATTTCCGGCTGAGGCGGTAAAGCGTATCCAGCCGCTCCTCCACCTGCTCGAGCTCGCCCGGCTGGGTATCCATTCCCGCAGAGGCAGAGCAAACCTCCGCCAAAGCATCCTCCAGCTCATACCGGAGGCCGGAAAGACGCTCAGCGAGCATGGAAAGTTCCGGTGCAAAGGGCGAAATCTCCTGAAGGCTCTGTGCGGCGCCCGCCGCCAGCGCCGCGGCGCCTGCCCCTTCTTCCCCTCCGGAAAGAGCGGCTTCCGCCGCGGTGAGGGCCCGGGCAATGCGCTCAGCATTGGCAAGGTAACTGCTCCTCGCCTTCAGCCCCTCCCATTCGCCCGGCTTTACATCCGCTGCTTCTAGCTCGTTTATCTGGTAGCTGAGCAGCTCCGTTTTCCTCTGCTTTTCCGCTTCGTCCAGAGCGGAGGCCTTTATGGTTCGGGAAATATCGCAATAGGCGCGGTATGCCGCCTGATAGCTCCGGTACAGGTCTTCATTTTCCGCCAGCAGGTCGATGAACCGATAGTGGTTTTCCGGATTCAGAAGTTGCTGGTTATCGTGCTGGCCGTGGATATCGAGGAGGTATTTTGCAAGCTCCCGCACCATCCCCGCCGTGGCGGGCGCGCCGTTCACCCGGCAGACGCTTTTCCCCTCGGCGGAAAGCTCTCTCTGGAGCAGGAACGCGCCGTCCTCCGCTTCGAGGCCCATTTCGGAAGCAGCGGCTAACGCTTCCGGGCGCACATCGGTAAACAGCGCGGAAACACGCGCTTGTTTTTCCCCGGAACGGATGAGGTCCCGCGCCGTGCGTGCGCCGAGTGCAGCGCCGAGCGAATCGATGATAATCGATTTGCCCGCGCCCGTTTCGCCGGTCAGCACATTAAACCCCGGCTCCAGCTCAATGGTGCATTTCTCGACCACGGCGATATTTTCGATGTGCAGCTGCTTTAACAATTGGCATTCCTCCAAAAGCCGCTTACAGCAGGGCCTTTTTCTTCAAGGTTTCAATCAGCGCACGGGAACGCTCGCCCCCGTGTGTGACCACGAATATCGTATCGTCTCCCGCAATGGTGCCCATCACGTCCTCGAGCTGCATTACGTCCAGCGCGGCGCAGACCGCCTGCGCCATGCCCACGTGGCATTTGATAATCACAATATTTTCAGAATAATCGAAACGGACGATGGAATCGTGCAGGAGAGAGCTGAAACGAAGGGCGGCGTCTCCCTTTTCATAGGTATATTTGTAATTTCCCGTTTCATCCTGCACTTTAAAGAGCCGGAGCTCCTTGATATCACGCGAAATGGTCGGCTGAGCCGCGGGAACGCCATGCTCGACCAGCCGGTCGGCCAGCTCCTGCTGGCTATAGATCGGGTATTGGTCAACAAGCTCCAGGATCATTGCCTGACGTTTGTTTTTCACATTACATTCCTCCTTCGAGCATTTTATTCCCCAGCACCGTGTAAAACGGCGTATTGCGGATACGGATAAACTGCGCCTCCGCCTCCGCGCGGCTGACCGTTACCTCTTCCTCCGGCTCAATGCGGACGGCTTCCTCCCCATCGATCGTCAGATACACGTCGCAGCCCTTCCTCTCCTCAAAGGAAAGGGTGAGGCGGGCCCCAGGCTGAAAAAGGATGGGGCGGGCGGAAAGCGAATGCGGGCAGATGGGCGTTACCAAGATGCTTTCGATCTGCGGGTCCACCACGGGCCCGCCGGCGGAAAGCGAATAGGCGGTGGAACCGGTCGGTGTGGAGACGATCACGCCGTCTCCGCGGTAATGCGCGGCGGGAATGCCGCCGGCGGAAAGGGAGAAATCTATAATACGGGCAAGCGAGCCCTTGGAAAGAACCGCGTCGTTCAGGCAGCAATAGGTTTTTCCGCCGCCCTGCACGGAGAGCATCATTCTTTTTTCCACTGTGTATTCCCCGGTAAAAAGATGATTGAAGAAGGAAGTATCTCCGAATTCGAGGTCTGCCATAAAACCCAGCCGCCCGAGCTTCACACCGAGGACGGCCTTTCCATAGCGCGCCGCGCTTTTTGCCGCGTGGATAATCGTGCCGTCTCCTCCGAGAACCAGGCCGATATCGCACTCTGCAAACATACGGTCGCCCGGAAGCGGAAGCACGGGCACGTGAAAGCGGGAGGCAAAGGCTTCGCCCACCAACAGCTGCGCGCCGCGGGCACATAATACGCCGCAAAATGCATTCAGTTTTTCCGGTTCGGAAATCCGGTCAAAATTTACGACCAATCCGATCTTCATGAAGCTTCACCGCCCTTCAGCGCCCGATGGGATTCCTCCACCAGTTCCGGGATGGATACATCCGTTTTCCAGGCAGGGTGTTCCTCCCGGCGGAGATGCGCCAAGTATTCAATGTTCCCCTCCGGCCCGGTGATGGGAGAAAACGTGATGCCAAAAATAGAAAACCCTTCTTCCAGCATAAAGGCGGTTACCCGTTCAATGACCTCGCGGTGCGTGGCCGGATCGCGGACAACTCCTTTTTTTCCCACCTTCTCTTTACCCGCTTCGAACTGGGGCTTGATAAGGCAGGCCACGTCGTTTTCTTTTGCCAACAGGGGCGAAAGTGCCGGAAGGATCCGGCTGAGAGAAATAAAGGATACATCGATGCTTGCAAACTGGAGCTTTTCCGGTATTTCCTTCTCCGTAACATACCGGAAGTTCGTGCGTTCCAGATTGACCACGCGCGCGTCGGTTCGGAGCTTCCAGGCAAGCTGGCCGTAGCCCACGTCAACGGCGTATACCCGGCTGGCTCCGTTTTGCAGCATACAGTCGGTAAAGCCTCCGGTGGAAGCGCCGATATCTGCTGCAATTTTCCCCCGCAGGCCGAAGCCGAAGGTTTCCATGGCCTTTTCGAGCTTCAGGCCGCCGCGGCTCACATATTTGAGCCGGCTGCCGCGGAACTCGATCACATCGTCGGGGCGCACCAGCAGGCCCGCCTTATCCGCCTTCTGGTTGTTGACATAGACCTGCCCTGCCATAATATAGGCCTTGGCCTTTTCCCTGCTTTCGGCAAAGCCCTTTTCCAGTACGGCGGCATCCAGCCTCACTTTTTCCGGCATGGTCATCCTCCTGTTTTGATAAATGCTGAAACCGTCTGCTCCATACCGGCGGTATCCAGATGATACCGCTCTAAGCACCGGCCGACAGACGCCTGGGGAATAAATTCATCCTCCACGGCGGAGATGTAAAACCTTCCTTCGTAGCCGAGTTCCAGGAGATGCGCTCCGAAATGCTCCGCGATCCCGCCCGAACGAATCCCTTCTTCGAAAAAGAAAACCTGTTTTGCGCGCACAGCTTCCCTGTATGCCTCTTCCTCTATGGGCTTTATCACGCCCAGCTTGAGCACCCGGGTATGGATTCCCTTTTCCAAAAGGCTTTTCTGTGCCTTACAGGCGTTTGCAAACAGGCGTCCATAGGTAACGAGTACGGTTTCAGCGTCCGGCCCGCCATAGCAGTCGTACCCGCGGCCGGAAAAGCGGAAATCCTTTGGCAGCTCCGGCTCCCCGCCGCGCGGATAACGCACTGCAACAGCGCCGGTGCAGTCATAAAGCGCACTGTGCAGGTTTCGCCGCAGCTCGGTAAAGCAGGCGGGAGCATACACCTTGATATTGGGAATGGTATCGAGAAACGCGGCGTCAAAAACGCCCTGGTGCGTTTCACCGTCTTCCCCCACCATTCCGGCGCGGTCTATGGCAAACACCACATGCAGGTTCTGAATGGCAACATCATGAATCAATTGGTCGTAGCCGCGCTGCAAAAAGGTGGAATATACCGCGAAAACCGGGCGCATCCCTCCGGCGGCGAGACCGGCTGCAAAGGTAACGGCATGTTCTTCGGCAATGCCGACGTCGTAAAACCGGTCGCGGAAGCGGTTCATGAAGTCCGCAAGTCCCGTGCCGAGCGCCATGGCCGCCGTGATGGCGCATACGGAAGGGTCTCGCTCCGCAAGGGCGCATAACTCCTCGCCGAAGCAATCGGAAAAGCTACTGGATTTTCCCGCGGGCTCTCCGGTATTCACATCAAACGGTGAAATACCGTGGAATATTTTCGGATCGAGCTCTGCGAAGCTGTATCCCTTCCCCTTGACGGTGTTGACATGGATGAGCACCGGATGCCTGATTTCCTTCGCCATCTGGAGAAGGTCGGTCATTTGTTTGATATTGTGGCCATCGAGCGGACCGAAATAACGGAATCCCATATTTTCAAACAGATTGTTCGGAAATATGAGCCATTTGATACGGTTTTTGATCGTGAAAAAGAAGTGGCTCAGGTGCACGCCGATACCGGGAATGCGCTTTAAAAAACGGTCGAACCGGCTTTTGAATCGAAAATACTGCGGCCGAGTGCGCATTTTGGTGAGCGAACGGGGCACTGCCCCCACGTTTTTGGAAATGGACATCTTATTATCGTTTAAAATAACAATGAGGTTATCCTGAATCCGGCCCGCGTTGTTGAGCGCTTCATAAGCGAGGCCACCGGTGAGCGCGCCGTCGCCGATTACGGCAATCACATTGCCCGGCTCGCCGCGCAGGGTCTTCGCACGGGCGAGGCCCAGTGCAGAGGAAATCGACGTGCTGCTGTGGCCGCACACCACGGGGTCGTGCTCGCTCTCCCCCGGGCGGGGAAAACCGGAAAGCCCTTCCTCCTTCCGGATAGACGGGAACTGCTCCCTCCTGCCGGTGATCAGCTTATGCGTGTAACACTGGTGGCCTACATCCCACACGATTTTATCCGTGGGCGAAGAAAAGACTCTATGTAACGCAACAGTAAGCTCTACCACGCCTAAATTAGAGGCCAGATGCCCGCCGTTTTTGGAAAGCGTGGAAATGAGCTCTTCCCGAATTTCACCGCACAGGCTATTAAGCTGAAAATCAGTAAGCTTTTTCAGGTCGTCCGGTGAATGAATACTGTTCAGCAGTGTTTCTTTCTCCTGCATAATGTATCTCCACTTCCTCTCGGCAGGGCGCTCCCGCCGATCTATCGCAGCGCCTTCCCCGGCCCAAAAGGGCAGGGAGGCGGAAATTTTCTTTCGTTACATGGGGACGATGATGGCAACCATGATTCCCAGCAGGGCGCCGCCCAGCACCTGGACCGGCGTATGGCCGATGTATTCCTGGAGCTCCAGGCTGTCTTTACTGTCTGCCCGGCCGTCGTCATTCAAATCGATCCGGCTTTCTTCATCTTCCATGAGCTTGCCCACAACCTTGTTGAGCACCTTGGCATGCTCGCCCGCTTCCCGGCGGACGTTCATCGCATCGTACATCACTACGCACGCCACAATAAAACCGATGGCAAACTCAGGAGAATCGATCCCCACCTGCTTTGCGAGCGCCACCGTGAGGCCGCAGACCGTGGCGGTGTGGGCGCTCGGCATGCCGCCCGCGCCAAACAGCCGCTCCGCATGGAACTTGCGGGTCATCATAAAATTAATGAGCGTTTTGAGCACCTGTGCAATCAGCCAGGAAAGCAACGCCACATTCAGGCAGTAGTTTCCCAAAATATTCCTCATTTTTGCACTCTCCTACCTGAAATCAATAATCCCTCTGGCAGAGGAAATCCGCCAGTTCCTTCAAAAATTCGCCCTGCTTTGCAAATGAGCCTGCCACCGCACGTTTCGCTTCTTCCGTCAAGCCCGCCGCGATTTTTTGGGATTCTTCCAGCCCATAGAGGGTGGCATAGGTCGTCTTTTTATTTTCCCGGTCGCTTCCGATGGGCTTTCCGAGCTTTTCCTCCGTGGAGGTTACGTCCAGAATATCGTCTACCACCTGGAAGACAAGGCCGATTTTTTCCGTATACACCGAAGCGGCTTTCCGCTGTTCGGCGGAAGCGCCCGCCGCAATGCAGCCGAGCTGCGCAGCAGCCGCGATCATCGCCACGGTTTTCCCGCTGTGGAGAGCATTCAGGGTTTCGGCGTCGACCCTTTTGCCCTCCGATTGGAGGTCGATCACCTGCCCGCCCACCATGCCGAGCGGCCCGGATGCCCGGGCGAGCACCTGCACGGCTTCGGCGGTTTTGTCCGCCGCAAGGCCGCTTCCCGCAATGGTTTCAAAGGCAAGGCTCAAAAGGGCGTCTCCAGCGAGCAGGGCGATATCTTCCGAAAACTGCTTATGGCAGGAAGGCCTGCCGCGCCGCATGTCGTCGTTATCCATGCAGGGGAGGTCGTCGTGTATCAAAGAATAGGTGTGCACCATTTCTACCGCGCAGGCGAGCGGCAGCGCCGCCAGAGGATCTCCCCCGCAGGCACGGCAGAATTCCAGCGTAAGCACCGGGCGGATCCGTTTGCCTCCGCCCATGAGGCTGTACTGCATCGCATCGAGCAGCGGCTGCTGGAGGCAAGGGCCCGCCGGAATATATTCGGTCAGCTTGTGGTTCACAAGGGCCGCGTCTTCCCGCAGCCGCTGCTGAAAATTCATGATTTTCCCTCCGCTTTTTCCGGGATTTCGGAAAGCTCCGTGATCTTCTGCTCTGCTTTCTCGAGCTTCCGGCTGCAGAAATCCACTAGCCCGATCCCCTCTTCAAACAGCTTCATGGAAGCATCCAGCGGCTGATCTCCCTGCTCGAGACCCGCCACGATCTCTTCCAGGCGGGCAATGGCTTCTTCATATGTCTGCGTTTTTTTCATGGCTTTCATCCTCTGTAACGGAGCGGTTATGCTCCCATTCGGTAATCTGTTTTACGGTGCACTCCGCCGTTCCGTCGGAAAAGCGGAGGCGGAGGCTGTCTCCCTGCTTCAGAAGAGAAATACTACTGATTATTGTATCATGGATTTGGGCGATTGCATAGCCTCTGCCGAGCACGGCAAGAGGGCTCAGCATATCGAGCGAGGAGGCAAGCTCGGAAAAACGAAGCCTATATTCCAGCACCTTCCTCGAAAATACAGTTTTCATTTTCTCTTCCCCGCGGGCCAGGCGTTCATACTGCGCCTGCACATAGGAAAGGGGCGAGAGGAGATTGCGGTTTTGCCGGAGCGCGTCAAGCTTCATTCGAAGGCTTTGTATATTCCGCTCCATAAGGCCGGTGAGCCTCTCACGGAAAAAGGCAACTTCATTCACGAGCTTTTCCATATCGGGAGCCACCAGCTCCGCCGCGGCGGAGGGAGTCGGCGCGCGAAGGTCCGCCGCAAAATCGCTGATGACATAATCGGTTTCATGGCCTACGGCCGAAATAATCGGGATTTCTGAAGCGGCAACGGCCCGCGCAACCGATTCTTCATTGAAGGCCCAAAGATCCTCGATGCTTCCCCCGCCCCGGCCGATGATGAGCACATCCGCCGCTTTTTTTCGGTTGAATTCCTCGATGGCCCGGCAGATTTCCCCGGCGGCGGGAGCCCCCTGTACCTGGACCGGACAGAAAACGACCTCCGCCATCGGACAGCGCCGTTTCAGAATATGAAGCATATCCTGCAAGGCGGCGCCGGTCGGCGAGGTGGCGATGCCGATGCGCTTCGGGTACCGAGGCATCGGCTTTTTCCGGCTTTCATCGAAGAGGCCCTCCGCAAAAAGCCTGCGCTTGAGCCGTTCAAATAATTCGTTCAGTTCACCCGCGCCGGTGGGGCGCAGGTCGTCAACATACAGCTGATACTGCCCGTCCCTTTCATACAGGGAAATGCGCCCGAGCACGAGCACATGCATCCCGTTTTCCGGGCGTACCGGCAGCCGCCTTGCCGTTCCTGAGAAAACGACCGCCTTGATGAGGGCGTTTTCGTCCTTGAGGGTTAAATAAATATGGCCCGAACGGTGCAGATAGCAGTTTGATATTTCTCCCATGACGAATACGCCCTGCAGATTGCTGTCGGAATCGAGGACGGATTTTACATACGTATTCAGCTGCGTCACGGTTAAAATCGTTTCGTTCATGATTCATTCGCCTTGATGAAAGCAAGAAGCGCCGCGCCGAAGGCATTGTCGGAAGAGAACTGCGGCTCGGCAAATCCGGCTTCAAATTCCGTTTCGAGTGCGCCGCGCAGAACGCGGCTGGACATCACGCCCCCCGCAAAAATGAGCGGGATGTCTCCATACTGTTCTTTCAGCGCATATGCCATGCCCCGGAGGGCCGCCAGCACCGATTCCATGCAGTGCCGTGCGATGCGTGCGGGAGGAGCCCCCTCTGACAGAAGCTTTCTGCACTGGTTTTCCACGCCGGAAAGCGAGCAATCGGCCCCTTTCATAGAGGGGCGAACCTTTATGGGTTGGTCAAAAGCGAGGGCGAGCTTGTCCACCTCCGCGCCGGCGGGAAAAGGAAAGCCCAGCATCACGCCGATGCGGTCGAGTGCCTGACCGGCTTTGAGGTCGAGCGACCGGGCGACCGGGGTAAGGCGCAAAATATCTTCTTTTCCCGGTTCGGCGAGAAGCGCCTCCGTTGTGCCGCCGGACACATGAAAAACGAGGAATCTCCTCTGAAAAAGGTCCATTCTCCCGCTGGAATAAAGCGCCGCCGCCACATGCCCCTGCTGGTGGGAGAAAGGATACACGCGGCAGTGCGCGGCTGCCGCCGCGGCGCGGGCGGCGGCTTCCCCTGCGAGGAAGCAGGGCATGTATGAACCCGCCGCGCAGCGCGGCCTCGTGCTCACGCCTATGCCGCTGAGCTCCCCCGCCTCCCGGAGAAGCTCTTCGAGCAGCAAGGGCAGCTGCTTCGTATGCAAAAAAACAGCTTCACTTTGCTGAAGCCCGAGCGCGCCGGGCTTCACCGGTAAAAACTGTTTTTTCATTTGCACGAAGGAGGTTTCCGGATCGTACAGCGCGGCGGACGTGGCGTAATTGCTGGTATCCACGCCTAAGTAAAGCGGCATTATTTCGCTTCCTCCACGCTGCGTGCGAGGCTGCCGAGCACGCCGTTGATAAAGGAAGCGTCTTCCTCGCCGGCGTATTTCTTGGCAAGCTCCACCGCCTCGTTGATGGAAACGCTCACGGGGATATCCTCCAGCCGCGTGATCTCATAAGCCGCGATCCGGAGCAGGCAGAGCGCGACCTTCGAAATGCGGTTCTTCTGCCATTTGATGAGATGCGGCTCAAAAGAAGCATCCACCTCATCGAGCGATTCGTTCACGCCGCCTGCCAGCTGCATGGTGAAATCGTCCGTTTCAAAATCCCTCATCTGCGCGGCCAGCGCCGCGATTTCTTCGATGGGCTCAGGATGGAAGCATTGCTCGAACAAAAGCAAAAAGGCGTTTTCTCTGGATTCTCTACGTGTCATTCTCGGCCTCCGCAATTTCTCTGTTTTTCAAAGTACAAAACACAAATCAACCCTCCACAGGCCATTCGTCAGCGGAGGGTCGATGCATCAATCACTGTTCCTCAGTGGCTTCGGTCAGATCGATATCGGCGATATGGACGTTCACCCGGGAAACGACGCAGCCGGTCATATTCTGAACCGCTTCCTTCACGCTCTGCTGGATGTTCCCGGCGACTTCGGTGATTTTCGCACCGCTTTCGATCTTGATATATACGTCGATCACCGTAGTGTTGGCGCTGTCGTTCCTCTGTACGGCAACAGATTTGGACGCGCTTTCCTTTTTATGGAAGAGGCCGCGGATATCGGCGGCGGCTTTTGGAGCCATGGCAGCCACGCCCTTAACGTCCATCGTCGCATTGGTGACGATGGTGGCGATGACTTCCTCTGAAATCACCAGATCGCCCATATTCGTGTTCGTGCCGTTGTTTTCCACAAGAAAACCTCCCTTGTTTCAAGCGGATGCGCCCCTGCCCGAAGCGAAGAAAGATACCATCCGCGCATAATAATCAGTTTTAATTATTATACCACAAAGTCGGCGGTAAACAACCATTATTTTACCGGTACGATTTTAATATTTTCCGCGCTGACCTTGCTCTGCGCCATAACGATGTCTTTGATCTGGGCCACCTCGCTCTCGATCAGATCCTTCTCTGTTTTTACCACCACGTTTGCGTCCGCATCGCCGAGCACCGCCACGCAGTCCTTGAAGCCCTTGGCCTTCACGAGGTTTTCGATCTTCGCTTCGGTATCCGCCTGCGAGGCGATCAGGGCCGATTTGCTAACCGCATCTTTTTTTGAGGCTTCGTCCGCCTTGACGTTGTTGATGACGTCCTTGAGCACATCCAGCGCCTCCTGCCTCGCCTTCTGGCGGTTCTGGCGCGCTTCGGCGAAGTAATCGCCGGAGGCCGCGGCGTCTGTATCCGCCGGGTCGCCCTCCGCAGTCGTGCCGTTGACGAGCTGTGCATCGCCGAGCGATTTGCCGGCATCAAGCGCCCCTGTGGCCGTCAGCCCGCCGCCCGCGTTCGAAAACTGCACATTCAAGTATACTGCCAGTCCCAGCGTTACGACCAAAGCCGCCAAAATAATCTTTCTTTTCCCCATCTTCATATGCAATCTCCTTTTCTCCGGCGACACCGCTGCATTTGATTTTCGGTTCTCTTACCATATGTGCCGCCGGGTCATGATAAGAGGTATTCCGCTCATTCCCGGCTTTTCGCCTCGTACAAGCGGTATATGATCACCTGGAAGCCAGGTTGAATCCAAACGGCAGCAGGAGCACCCCCTTGCCGGTTTTGGTGAAACGGCGTTGTGCCTATCCTGCTTTAGAGTTCTTGCAAAAATTTAAGAAAGCTTGGTCACGCACACGCGCGAAGAGGAAATATCCAGCGCCGTGGTGACCGCATCGGTCACGCTCTGCTGCACCGCCGGGCTGTCTCCTCCCTCACATACGACCACCACTCCCTGCACGCGGGGAAGGATCTCGGTCTGCACCAGGGCCTGCCTGCCTCCATCCGGTGAATCGACGATGATGCATTTCTGCTGCACGTCGTCGCTCTGCTGTACGCGGGAGCGCGTTTCGCCCTGGATATCCTCGCTTTTATCGGAGTTTTTGCTCTGCTCGTTGGCATATACGTATTCCACGCCGCTTGCGAGCGTCACCATCACTTTGGATTTTCCCACGCCGCTGATGCTGGCAATCACGTCTGACAGCTGTGCTTCGAGATTCCTTGCATATTGCTCGGAAGAGATGCCGCCGCTGCGCGTTTCCTCCTTCTTGCCTGAAAGCGAGGGGAGAAAATTCGAAAGCAGAATGAGGGCGATGCCGATAACTCCCGCGGCAATAATCAGCCGCCGGCCTTTTTCACTATCCGCGATTTTTCCAAGGAAGCCTTTTGCGTCTGAAATGATTTTCTGGTCTTTCATATTACCTTCCCCTACCCATCCCCACAGACAAAGGTGCACGGCACGCCCATCCTGCTTTTCAGCGTTTCGCATGCGGCGGGCGAAAGGACCATGTCCGCGCGGGAGACCGTGATTTCTATTTGTTCTATAGATATGCAGGGCTCGTTCGATGTATCCATAAATATCTCAATTTTCAAAGGATCGATCCCCGCTTCCTGCAGCGCCTGCTCCGCAATGCTGCGAAGCCCCGCCACCAGCTGTTCCCGCACCTGCCGCTCGGCCTGTTCTTCGAGGCCGCGGGCAAGGGCTGCAGAGGCATCTGCATCCGCTTCCCGAAAGGAAAGGCCGTTCCACTGGCAGGAACGGAACGGAGCGATCAGCAAGAGCAGGAAGACCGCCCCTGCAATAAGCCTTACCGGTTTTTCCATTTTTCCGGACGGAATGAGAAAGGTGATGAGGGAGATGGCGGCGGCGCAGAAGCAGATTCCCACCGCCCAGCTTTGGATGGATTCCATTGTGGCTCGCCCCCTCCTTTACCCTCCGCCGAGCGTCAGCATCACGGCAGTGGAAAATATGATGATCAGCATGCAGACGAGAAGCACGGCGAGCAGCACGCCCAGAACGGAAGAAATGTTCCGCAGCAGGGCGGATACCTGCTTTTGCCCGAAGATATCCGCTGAGGCCGCCCCGAGGTTCATAAAAAGAGACCACAGCGCGCTTTCCAGAATCACCGGAAGAAAAATACCTGCGGCGGCCACGATGCCGAATGCGCCGAGCGAGGATTTCAGCAGCCGGATGCTTCCCTGAACGGAGCCCAGGGCGTCTCCGAGCGCTCCTCCCACCACCGGCACCGCGTTACTTACCACAAATTTCGCCGCCTTGAGCGTGGCGGTATCGGAAGCGGAGCCGATTACGCTCTGTAGCGTCATGAGAGCCACGTAAACCGAGGCGATAAAGGCGAGCGCCCAGAGGGCCGCCTTTTTGATGCCGCCCGCTATCGCTCCGAGGTCGATGCCCCGGGCGGCGGACCCGGCGATGCTGAGAGCCAGAAAAATGGTGAGCAGTGGGGCGATAAAGCCAGTGGCCGCGGTAATGAAGAGCTGGGATACCGTAAGCGTTAAAATCTGAAAGCTTCCGGCCGATACCGCCTGCCCCCCTGTTATCATCACCCCGGCGAAAACCGGCACATAAATTTTCGTAAATTCTCCGCAGGCTTCGATCGCCTCCGCCGCCGCGGAGATCACCCCGGTGACCGGAAGCACGAGGCAGGCTGAAATGCACAGCACCGCTACGATCTCATACACACCGGAAAGCGCCCGTTCCCCTCTCTCCGGTTTCGCCGCATCCAGCACGGCGGAAAGCAGCACGATCCCGATCACGGAAACGAGGGCGCGCAGAGGCGCGCCGGCGTGCTCCTTTACACCGCTATATAAAACCCCGATTATTTCTCCGAACGAAAGGCCGATCACAGAATCTGGGTCCAGATCGGAAATGCCCAGCCGGTCCATCAGCTCTCTGGCTTCTCCGGGGACGGAATCCACAACGTCTTCCGCCCCGCTTGCCTCAAGCTGCTGCTCATAAAGCTCGTCCGCCGGTTCCTTTGCGGCTACGGGGAAAGCTGTCAGCAGAAACAAAAGCAGTATCAAAATGAGTCCTTTGATTTTAACGTTCAATTAAATTCACCGCCATGGAAATCACGCTGTCGAGAAGGGGCAGCGCGGAAATCAGGATGGCTATCTTTCCCGCCAGCTCCACCTTGCCGGCCAGGGAGCTTTCCCCCGCATCTCGGCAGGAGTCGGCCGAAAACTGCGTCAAATAGCAGATACCGATGGCTTTTATCAGCACATCGAGGTATTCCCCCGAGACCCCCGCATGCTCCGCGTATTCCCGCAGTCGGTCCAAAACGGGCAAAACCCCGCTGCACACGGCAAACAAAATCACAATCCCCGCAAGAAGGGAAATCACCATGGAATATTCCGGTTTATATTGGCGGATCAGCACGGCGATCGCGCAGATGACGAGCGCGGCTGCCGCCACTCCCAGCACGTTCATATCAGTAAAGCCCAAACACGCTTTTGATCGTGTTGAAAAGAGAGCTGATTTGTTCCACGAGCATCATGAGCACCACGATCAGGCCGGCAAGTGTGGTCATCATGGCCTGCTCTTCCCTCCCCGAACGAATCAGGACCTGATTGAGCACCGCCACAATGATCCCGATGGCCGCAATTTTAAAAATCAGATCAACATCCATTGTCCTCATCCTTCCGTCGCACGGTTTGTTCCGTCAGATCATCAGGATCGCCGCGAGCAGCCCCAGGCTTACGCCGAGCGACCGGTAAAGCTTTCCCTTTTTTTCATATTCCGTTTTGGCTTCTTCCGCCCTCCGGTCGAACTGTTCCTCGTAATAGCGGCATTGTGTGAGCTGGGTTTCGATATCCGAGGTGCCCGCCTGCCGGGCAAAGGAGCAGAGCACGTCCATATCCTGCCGGCTGAGCGAACAGGGGTTGAGGCGGAGTGCTTCCTCCCAGGCACTGTAAAAATCCATCTTCCCGAGCTTCAGGCGGCAGCTTTTTATAAACAGCAGATCCTCCATGCACGGTTCTTCACAGAGGGTATGTATGATCCCGCCGAGCTCCGCGTGGTTATAGCGGAGCTCAGACTCGAACCTGCCTATCATCAGGCGGCAAGTTTCAAGCGTAGCGGCCCGCCGTTTCATCTGCAGGGCGAGGAAATTCCCGAACGCCGCGCAAGAAAGGAGAATGACCGCGATTCCAATCCATTTGAGCATAGAGCTTTTCCACCTCGTATACATTTTCGATTTCCGACGGTTTTTCGCTTCCGCGCAGCATGGCAATAAAGGAAAACGCCCCGGTTTGCAGCAGCTCGGCCGACTGCCTGCGCGCCATGACCTCCCCGATATTCGACGCATGGACCGTGGTGATAACAGGTACGCCCGCGTTGAGGCTTTCGGTCACCGCCGCCACTTCTTCCAGCGTTCCCAGCTCATCGCACAGGATGACCTCCGGGGAAAGCGTGCGCAGCGCCTGCTGGATGCCCGGCGCTTTTGGATAACCATTCAGGATATCGCAGGAGTCGCCCAGGTCGTTCTGCGCTTCTCCGTCCCGCACGGCGGCAATTTCCCCGCGTTCATCCACCACCGCCACCCTTTTATAAAACGGATCGGAAGCAAGCGTTCGTGCAATATCGCGCAGGAGCGTGGTTTTTCCGCTGGACGGCGGCCCCGCCAGCACTACGCCGCAAAGCGTTTCCCGCAGATACCGCCGCACAAATTCCGCCGATGCGCCCTTCACGGCGCGCGCCACACGGATGTTGATGGAGGAAATATCCCGGATATTCTGAATTTTCCCCTGCTCCTCCACAGCCGTTCCGCAGATGCCGGCCCGGTGCCCGCCCCGAAGGGTGACAAAGCCGTTTACTATCTCCTCCTGATGCGCATGGACCGAATGGCTGCACAGCTTCAGGAAAACGCTTTTGAGCTGGATGAAAGAAACGATGAGCAAGCTGGGGCTTTTGAGCCGTCGGATCAGCCCGTTACAATCGAGGAACAGGCTTTCCTCCCCCGTGGTGAGCATCAGCGGACGCCCTGCGCGCAAGCGGATTTCCCTCACCGACTGCTGCACATGTCCGGGAAGCGCTCCGAGTTTTTCCCGCCATTCCTCCGGCAGGCATTCGCATGCTTCCAAAAATTTCGGGTCAGAAGATGTTACTGTCATACTTGTCCCTCCTTTGGTTCAGTTTATGGTGACTTGTCCCCATTTAGAACCGGATAGAAACAAAAAAAGAGAACCTGGAGGGGTTACCCCCTCCAGGTTCTCCGCTGAATATTTTCTCTTTTACGGCGCCCTCTTCAAGGAAAGGGCGGCCCGCATGATCTCTTCCTCCGAGAGCGGCCCTTCTAGGTAAAATACATTGGCGCCGTCGTTCCAGACGAGCTCATAGCTTCCATTGTGCTTGCGGATAAGGATACCGTGGCAGGCGTTTATCATTACATCCTTCTGCCCGGCATTGTCCGCATGGACGCGGAACGTGCAGATTCCAATAGCGTTTTGCTCGTAAGCTAAGCTTTCCTCGCCCCGTTCATAATACTTAGCCAGTTGAAACGGATTTTTGCGGCTAAAGTCTTTTCTCTCCTGAAAGCCTTCGGGAAGATAAGCCGGGACCATATACTTTTCTATTTCTTTCTTCCGGTTCTGAAGCTCCTCCGTGCTTTCGAACTGGAACAGGATACCTGCCGTGCCGTCTTCAGATACGTGGCTGCTCAGCGTCATCTCCGCGGAACGGTACCGGCTGGCAAGCGTCATGCACAAGACACTCAGCAACAGGGCAACGAGCAATGCGGCGGCAAGCAAAACCCGCAGCATCCTTTTGCGGTTCCTCGCGCGGCTGGATCGTCCCGCCGCCTGCTCCCTGCGAATGGAATCGAGCATGCGGGCGTCGAGCTCGGGCGAAAGCGTGATGTTTTCCCTCAGCTCCGTTTCGGGAGGAATGCGGCTCCCAAGTGCCTCAAAATACTTGAGGCTTGCCGCTTTCAGAATACGGTCGTTATTTTGCAGCGGCTTCTTCATGCCCGGCACGCTCCTTTCTTAAACGGTTCATGAGCTGCTGGCGGCCACGATGGAACCGTATCCGAACATTGTTTTCCGTAATATTCAGAAGCTCGGCTATTTCTTTATCGCTGAAACCCAAACCGACCTTCAGGGAAAATACGGAAGAATAGCTTTCCGGAAGCTGACTGATCAGCTCAGATAAATGCTCGATGCTTTCTTTCTCCAAATAAATTTCCTCCGCGTCGAACCGGCTGTCCGGCGTGCAGGTTTCCATACTCTCCGTTTGCACTTCATGGATTTTGCTGGCCGTGCGCAGCATAGAGCAGGAAATATTCCGAACGACCACCGTTAAAAAGCCGCGTGCTTCCGCCGGGTTCTGCGGAATTTTTTTCATATGGCGCATGATACGAACAAAAGAATCGTGAACAGCATCCTCTGCCATAGCGTCGTTATGTAAGATGCTCCGGGCCACGTAAAACATGCCGTAACGGTAATTTTCATAGAGATATTCAAACCTGTCCCGTTCCTCCTGCGTGTCAAGAAGGGACATGTATATCAGGAGCAAAATAGTTTCACATCCTTCATACCAGAAATCAAAATACAATCCTCAACATCCATGAACTGAAGCAGCGGTTTTCGCGCATAGCCGCAGCCGGGAACGCCGCCGGTGGGCATGTTTCCCCTTATGTATCGAGGGTATATTAATAGAATAACAGAAAATGCGCCAAATTTTACATCAAAATTTAAATTTCTCTAAAAAAATAAATTTTTATTCCGGAACAAAAGCCAAAAACAATCTTCGTTCGGCATCCGCTTAGGAAAGCAAAAAATATGCACCCTTCCCGCCTGCTGCGGCGTACCGGGTGCATCGTTAAAAAGCTATTTCATTCCGCCTGCCGGTGCGCAAAAGCGCGTATCACCGTTTTGGCCGCTTCATCAGAATCATGATCGCTTCGCCCGGAGACTGATGCTCATATAAAATCCGGTAGCACTGCGTGATGATAGGCATATCCACATGGTGCTCCTGAGCAAGGGTATACACCGCTTTTGTCGCATGGTATCCTTCTACCGTCATCCCCACTTTTTTCAGCGCTTCGCCGCTTTCGCACCCTTCCCCGATCAAAATGCCGAACCGCCGGTTGCGGCTGTGCATGCTGGTGCAGGTAACAACCAGGTCGCCGATGCCGGAAAGGCCCGCAAAGGTAGATTCCTTCGCACCCATAGCGCACCCAAGGCGCGTAATTTCCGCGAGGCCGCGGGTGATGAGGGCCGCCTTCGTGTTATCCCCGAGGCCTAAGCCATCGCACACGCCGGAAGCAACGGCAATCACGTTTTTGACCGCCCCGCCGAGCTCTGTGCCGATAACGTCTTCCTCCCGGTACACCCGGAAATTGGGGTTCATCAAAATATCCTGCGCGCGCCGGGCGGCTTCCGGCTTCACCGAAGCGCAGACGACCGACGTTGGAATCCCGCGCGCCACCTCTTCCGCGTGAGAAGGGCCGGAAAGAACCACCACTTCACACTGCGGCACCTCTTCCTTGATAACGACCGAAAGGCGCTTCAGAGAATGATCCTCCAGTCCCTTAGCCACGTTTACGAGCACGTCTCCCGGCTTTACGATATCCCGGAGCCGGCGGCTCGTTTCCCGCACCGCGAAGGAGGGGACGGCCAGTATGAGCAGGTCTTTCCCTTCCGCGCAGTTGATATCGGAAGTAAAATGAATGGATTTTGGTATGTTTACGCCCGGAAGCAGCAGAACGTTTTCCCCCGCTTCCTGGATCTTTCGGATTTCTTCCGGAAAAACAGACCACAAGGTAACTTCATGCCCCATGCCGGAGCACATAATCGCCAGCGCAGTGCCCCATCCGCCGGTTCCGAGTACGGCAATTCTAGCCATAAACAGCGCCTCCGAAATACTTATTTCTTATGAAACGAAACCCGTTTTTCTTCCCCGCGGATCATCCGCCGGATGTTGGGAATATGCTTGATAATCACCATGGCGCCGAACAGCACGGCAAAAAGCGTTTCAAACAGCTTCTGACTGATGCCGAACGGATCGGTCAGGGCATGTTCCAGCACCGGCCGCGAGCCGAACAGAAAAAAGGTTGCGATCGGATAAGTGACCGCGCCGCAGATGGAAGAAAGCGAAACGATGCGGGAAAGCAGAAATACAACTGCAAATACGCCGAACACCGCCACAGCCACCCGCCAATCGATCAGCAGGATCACGCTGATGCTGGTGAGAACACCCTTGCCGCCTTTGAAGCCGTAATAGACCGGATATAAATGGCCGAGAAAGCAGAAAAGGCCCGCGATATACTTGCCGTATGTAGGGTCTATCACCGCAGCGGCCTGCGGCAGCCGGCCCAGCCAAAGGAACACGCCGTAGCCGAGCAAAACGGAAACTACGCCCTTTGCAAAATCGCACACGAGCGTGAGGATGCCCGGCAGCTTTCCCGCATAGCGGAACGCGTTGGTCATGCCCGCGTTTCCACTGCCGTGTTCGCGGATATCTTCATTTTTGAATTTATGGGTAAAAATAATGGCAAAATTGACGCTGCCGATGAGGTAGGCCGCCAGTGCGACCAATATGGATGTGAGGATGACTATCGAACGAAACGACATAGGATATGAACCCCCCTTTGATCTTAACCATTCCAAAATTTTTCAGAGCAGCTTCTGCGAAAATGCGGCACGAAACGCCCGGCCGCTTTCTGATTTTTTAAGCACCTCAGCCTCTTTCCCGGATAATAAACCGGATGGGGGTCCCCTCCATGCCGAAGGTGGCACGGATCTGATTTTCCAAATACCTCTGATAGGAATAATGGAACAAATCGGCCTTGTTGCAGAAACAAACAAAGGTTGGGGGCTTGGTGGAGGCCTGCGTCATATAATAAATTTTAAGGCGTTTGCCCTTATCGGTCGGGGGCTGGACGCGCGCCGTCGCATCGGTGAGCAGGTCGTTGAGCATGCCTGTGGATATGCGCATGGTGTTCTGCGTGTGCACATATTTGATCAGTTCGAACAGCCGGTCAAGGCGCTGGCCGGTCTTTGCGGAAATGAACAGCATGGGCGCGTAGGTCATGAAAGAAAAGTCCACCATGAGCTTTTTGCGGTAGGCGTCCATCGTGGTGCCTGTTTTTTCCACAGCGTCCCATTTATTCACCGCGATGATGCAGGCCTTCCCGCCCTCCAGCGCGATGCCGGCCACTTTGGAATCCTGCTCGGTAAAACCTTCCACCGCATCTATCATAATAACACAAACATCCGAACGGTCAACCGCCATTTTTGCACGAATTACGCTGTAATGCTCAATTGCATCGTCCACACGGCTTTTCCGGCGCAATCCCGCCGTATCGGTGAAAAGGAATTTCTGGCCTTCCCGGGTCACGAGAGTGTCGATCGCGTCTCTCGTGGTCCCGGCGATATCGGAAACGATGGAACGCTCTTCCCCGGCTATCCGATTGATGAGCGAGGATTTTCCCACATTCGGCTTGCCGATGACCGCCACGCTGATGATATCCTCTTCCGCTTCTTCATAATCGTGGAGCGGCAAACGCTTTAGGACCTCATCCAGAAGGTCGCCCGTTCCATGGCCGTGCGCCGCGGAAACAGACACAGGATCCCCAAGGCCTAGATTATAAAACTCATAAAACTCCATGGGGGGCTGGCCCACGGAATCGCATTTATTCACGCACAGCACCACCGGCTTGCTGCTTTTTTGCAGCATGGCCGCCACTTCCTGATCGGCCGCGGTCATGCCGGTGCGCATATCGGTTACGAAAATGATAACGTCCGCACTGTCGATTGCGAGCTGTGCCTGCCGGCGCATCTGCGAGAGGATGATATCGTCTGAATAAGGCTCGATGCCGCCGGTATCCACGAGAAGGAACGAGTGGTTCAGCCATTCGCAGTCGCCATAAATGCGGTCGCGCGTAACACCGGGCGTATCGTCTACGATAGACAGCCGCTTGCCGATCAGCTTATTGAACAAGGTGGATTTGCCGACGTTCGGTCTTCCAACGATCGCCACGATCGGTTTTGCCACAGTTTACACCCCCAAAAACGCGTCCAGCAGGGCCCAGCCGTCATTCGGCACCGCCCTCACTGGTACATCTAGTTCTTTTGAAACGTCCTCCGGCGTGAGATCGTCCAAAAACAGATCCTTTTCCCGCCGAAGCATGGTTTCCGGGAACAAAAGCTCGCCGCCGAGAGGCTTGCCCTTCAGCTGCCGGATGATATCCCCTGCCGTCACAAGGCCGGAAACGTTGATTTTTTCTCCAAAAAATTCATTCACCACCGGGTACACCCGGCAGCGAAACTGCGGAAAACGCCTGCCAGTTTCCGCCGCGAGGCGTTCCAGCAGCGGAGCCGCCGATACGCCCGTGGCCACCGAAATTTCCCGCGGCCCGATCTCCCCGCGGGTCTCCTGCTCCAGCGCCTCCAGAAACTCGGTTTTGAGGCTCGTCCAGAGCCCCACGCCGTTTTCCAGCTGGGCGAATTCGCCGTAAAACTCGTATTCGCGCGGCTCTCTGCCGGCTTTCAGGTAAAACTCATCCGCCGGATAAGCAAGGCGCACGCCGTGCTTTTGGTAAAACGCATCCCCGAAGGCTTCCATAATGCGGAGCACATCCGCCGCGCCTTCCTTGGTGAAGGGCGTCAGCTCTTCCAGCCCTTCGCGGTATTTCGTAAGACCCACGGGAACAGCCGCAATGCTCTCTATGGATGGATACAGCTCGCCGAGGTCATGGAGGCTCTTTTCGAGCTCTTCCCCATCGTTATACCCCGGGCAGAGCACAAGCTGGCAGTTCATTTTGATGCCGTGCCCGGCAAGCCGTCGCAAAACGGCAAGCTTCTCCCCGGCACAGGGGTTTTTCATCATGCGGCAACGCAGCTCCGGGTTGGTGGTATGCACGGAAATATTGATCGGGCTGATGTGCATTTCGAGGATTCGCTCGATCTCCCGGTCTGTGATATTGGTAAGCGTGATATAATTGCCGAACAGGAAGGAAAGGCGGGAATCATCGTCTTTAAAATACAGGCTTTCGCGCATTCCTTTCGGGAGCTGGTCGATAAAGCAGAAGACGCATTTATTTTTGCAGTGCCTCTGCCGGTCCATGAGATAGGTTTCGAATTCCAGCCCCAGGTCTTCGTATTCGCCCTTGCGCAGCCGGACAGTATATTCTCTTCCGCGGGAATCGCTTAAAAGAAGGCGGAGTTTTTTTTCTTTGGTATAAAATCCATAGTCGATCACATCCGCGATTTCATGCCCATTGACCGAAAGCAGCGAATCCTTTTCCGATATTCCGTGTTTTTCCGCCGGAGAACCGGGAACGACGTGAAAAATTTCAACAGCCATCTGGCGCCTTCCTTTATAATGAGTAAAAAAATAGAGAAGGATTGCTCCTCCTCTAGCTTTTCAAAAAGAGAATAGCTTATGCTTCCTTTTTGATAACTTCTCTGCCCTTATAGAAGCCGCAGCTGCCGCAAACGGTATGGGGTTTTACATACTCACCGCACTGCGGGCATTTGACCAGTGTAGGAGCAGATAATTTCCAAACGTTGGAACGCCTTTTGTCTCTTCTCGCTGAGGATACTCTTCTCTTTGGTACTG
>CAUBKG010000012.1 GCA_958436475.1 uncultured Clostridia bacterium | reverse complement strand
TCGAGGCCGCGCGCAGAGATTTTAGGTCCGTTGCCCGCTGGGCGGGCAACATGGACAATTTTTATAGATGCCCCAGGCAATCTATAAAAAATAGCCGCAAGAGAGGGGACATATTTCCGGCAGAAGAGATCAGCGGCAATTTTTTGGCGCATGCGGTCTCTTCGAGGCCGCGCGCAGAGATTTTAGGTCCGTTGCCCGCTGGGCGGGTAACATGGACAATTTTTATAGATGCCCCAGGCAATCTATAAAAAATAGATGGGGCGCTTAAAACGTGCGGAGGCAATCTCGGCGGATCGGATTGCCTTTTTCTTTTCTGTTCACAAGGGAGGCGGAATATGGTTACAAAAGCGGAATATGAAGCGGCGGCCCGGGTAATCCGGGAAGCGCTGCCACCCATTCCCAAAACAGCCGTGGTGCTGGGCTCCGGGCTCGGCCGGCTCGCGCGCGAAGCGGAGAAGGCCGTGCGGCTGCCGTTTGAGAATATTCCCGGTTTTGCCCTCCCCTCCAACCCTTCGCACGAAGGGGCGCTCTTATACACAGAGCTGGCAGGAGTGCCGGTGCTGCTCCTTTCCGGCCGCACCCATTGCTATGAGGGCCTTTCCATGGCGGAGGTTTCCTTCTCCATGGGGGCGCTTTGCTGCCTCGGTATCCAAAACGTGGTCCTCACGAACGCCGCAGGCGGAATCAACGACGCGTTCCGGCCGGGAGACCTCATGCTCATCACCGATCATATCAAATTGAGCTCCGATACGCCTGTTCTGGGCGGGAACCCGTTTGGGGAATATTTTTTTGATATGACGCGATGCTATTCACCCGAGCTGTGCGAAACGGCTCGGGCGGCGGCAAGGGAAGCGGAAATCCCGTTGCAGGAGGGCGTTTATTGCTTTACCCGCGGCCCCCAGTATGAAACGCCGGCGGAGGTCCGCATGATGCGGATCCTTGGGGCGGATGCAGTGGGGATGTCTACCGTGCCGGAGGCAATTATGGCGGCGGCCTGCGGGATGCGTGTGCTGGGCCTCTCCTGCATCACCAATTTTGCCGCGGGCGTCACAGGTGAGCCGCTTTCCGACCGGGAGGTCATCGAAACCGGAGAACGCGCGGCGGGAGCCTTCCGGGAGCTCACCGTTTCGGTGCTGAAAAAACTGCAAACGGAGGAATGACGAATGCAGAGGAAAAAAATAAGCCTTATTATTGCGGACGATATGGAATATAAGCCGGTGGAGGAATATGCAAAGAGCTTTCCCGCCTGCACCGAAACGGAACGCTTCGGTATGCAGGCCCTCCAGGTGGAAATAGAAGCGCCAAAGGCGGCCGTTCTGCTCGAAGCCGTCCGGTGCGGCATCGGCAAGGAAAACGCCGCCGCGGGCACGGCTTATGCCATCGCGTCCGGCGCGGATATTATCCTCAATTTCGGCCTTTCCGGGGGAATTTCCGGAACGAGGATCGGCGATTTCGTGCTGGGAAGGGCCTATGTGATTTCCGATATGGATGTAACCCCCTTCGGGTATGAAAAAGGCATGGTGCCGGGGGAGGAGACGCTTCTTCCATCCGATGCCCGGCTGCTGGAGCTTTTCCGGCGGCTGATGCCTTTTGCGAAAGAGGGTACGCTTGCTACGGGGGATATTTTTGTAAACAGCCGCGAGGGAAAGCTGCGGCTGCTGCATGATTTCGGCGCTATGGCGTGCGATATGGAATCGGCGGCCGCGGCGCTCGTCTGCAAAAAGGCCGGGATCCCGTTCCTCTCCGTCCGCAAAATATCGGACGACGCGGCGGAAGAAGCTACCGAATCCTACTCTGAAATGAACAACCGGGCCGAAGATGATCTGTTTTCGTACATATGCCTCGGAATCGGGGAGATCGTCCGGGCTGATTGGTTCCACAGCACGACCCTGCGAAAGGAGTGAACGGAATGGCGCAAAAGAAAAAGCAGAGCCTATTGCAGGGCGCGTTCGTCCTGGTGGCAGCCACGGCGATCGTCAAGGTCATCGGCGCGATTTTTAAAATCCCGCTCCAAAATCTGATCGACGATACCGGCATGGGCTATTTTTCAGTAGCTTATGATTTTTACCTGTTCCTGTACGCGCTTTCCATGGCGGGCCTGCCGGTGGCGATTTCCCGCATGGTATCGGAAAGCGTTGCGCGCGGGCGGCTGAACGATGCGCGCAAGGTTCTGCGCACCGCGCAGAAGGTCTTTGTGGTAACGGGGCTGTTCTGCTTCCTCGCCATGGTTCTGCTGGCCCGCGCATACATCAACATGACCCCTTCGGCCACGCCCGATTCCATTTACTGCATATATGCCATTGCGCCCTCCCTTTTGTTCTGCTGTATGATGTCCTCTTACCGCGGGTATTTCAACGGCCTGCGGAATATGTATCCTTCCGCCATATCGGAAGTGATCGAGGCCATGTGCAAGCTGGTGCTGGGGCTCGGCTTCGCCTACGGCATCATGAAGATCGGGATGAACCAGTTCGAAGCCACCGGCATGGTGTTCGGCCGAACGGTGGAGATACCGGCTGGGGCGGATGCGGCGGCGGCCGCTGCCGCTGCCAAAATGGCGCTTTATCCATACGCGGCGGCGGGAGCCATCCTTTCCATCACCATCGGCTCCGCCATGGGGCTTTTGTTTCTTTCCCTCCGTTATAAAATGGGGGGAGACGGTTTTACCCGCCGGGAACTCGCCGCAGCGCCACCCGCGCGCAGCGGCAAGCGGATATTCAAAATGATGCTGGTCATCGCCATCCCGATCGTGATCGGCTCGCTTGTGATGAGCGTGACCAATATCATCGACGTACTCACGGTGAAAACACGGCTCGTCCACGCCATGAACGTGGACCCGGAAACCTTTAAAAACGCCATCAGCGGTGTGCTCACCTCCGCCGTGACCGACGATAAAATCCCCGATACCCTCTATGGCAGCTATAAGGGCCGCGCCTATACGATCTATAACCTGATCCCCACCATCACCACCTCGCTCGGTGTGAGCGCCATTCCCGCCCTTTCCGCCGCGTGGACGGCGCGGAACAAGCGGGAGGTCCGGAAAAATATGCAGTCGGTCATGCGCACCACGTCGCTCATCGCCATGCCGGCGGCCTTCGGCATTGCCGTTCTTTCCGAGCCCATCCTGATGATGATCTTCGGCGGCTCTCCGGCCAAAAATGCCTTTGCCGCGCCTATGCTCACCATTCTGGGGCTGGCGCTGCTGTTCGCCGGGCTCTCCATGCCATCCACCAATATGCTCCAAGCCATCGGCCGGCAGAATGTGCCGGTGAAAAACATGGCGGTCGGCGCGCTTTTAAAGCTTGTGATGAACTTTATTCTCGTGGGAATTCCTTCCATCAATATTTACGGCGCGGCGGTCGGCACGTTCGTTTGTTACCTGTATATCGTCTGTTCCAATGTCTACTGCCTTTCGAAGTATACCCACATCCGCATCAATCTGCTCTCGGTGTTCATCAAGCCCTTTGTATCCGCGCTGTTCTGCGGCGTGGCGGCCTGGGCTTCCTTTGGGATATTCTCCCGTGTGCTTACGCCGCTTGTCGGAACGGGCACGAGGCTTTCGGCACTCGTGACCGGCGGCCTCGCCATTGTGGTTGCAGGAGCCGTGTATGTTATTTGCATCCTTCTTTTCCGCGCATTGTCAAGAGAAGACGTTTTAATGCTGAAAAATGGAGATAAAATTGCAAATGTACTTGAAAAACACGGTTGGATAGGCTAATATATATGTAACGCTAGGCTCGCGGGAAAGAGGGAACCATGAAGCAGGATCTTTTGAAAAAAACGTCTTATTCGATCGATGATTTGATCGAAATCATGAAAATGCTCCGTGCGCCCGGCGGCTGCCCGTGGGACCGGGAGCAGACGCATCAGTCCATCCGCAAGAATTTCATTGAAGAAACCTATGAAGCGGTGGAAGCCATCGATACGGAAGACCCGGAGCTCCTCGAAGAGGAACTGGGAGACGTTCTGCTTCAGATTATTTTCCACACAGAAATGGAAGAGGAAAAAGGCTCCTTTTCGTTTGAGGATGTTGTCACCGGCATCTGCCGCAAGCTCATCGTCCGCCATCCGCATGTGTTTGGCGACGTCGAGGTCCAGGGAAGCGAGCAGGTGCTTGCCAACTGGGATGAGATCAAAAAGCGGCAGAAGGGCCAGAAAAAATCGGTGGAGACGCTCGAAAGCGTTTCCCGTGCGCTTCCCGCTCTGATGCGGAGCACAAAGGTCCAGCAGCGCGCGGCCCGAGCGGGATTCGATTGGCCGGAGGTTTCCGGCGCGCTCGAAAAAATCCGCGAGGAAACGGCGGAACTGGAAGAAGCCGTTGCCGGCGGCAGCCGGGAGGGGATTGCCGAAGAGCTCGGAGACCTTCTGTTTTCGGTTGTAAATGTTTCACGTTTTGTCAAGGTGGATGCGGAAGAGGCCCTCACCCGCGCAACCGATAAGTTCACGGCCCGCTTCGCGGCGGTCGAGAGGATGGCGGCAGAACGCGGGATCGATATGAAGGAAACGTCTATCGAAGAGCTGGATAGGCTCTGGGACGAAGCCAAGTCCCGGTAATTTTGTATTTTGCCCCGCCGCACCGGGGTTAAAATAAAAGAGAAATACTTGTTAAAGATTTTTGGAGGTAAAAAATGAACAAGACTGAACTCATCGAAGCTGTAGCTGCGAAAGCGGAAATGACTAAAAAGGATGCGGACAAAGCCGTATCTGCCGTAATCGATTCGATCGTGGAAGCCGTTTCCGGCGGAGACAAAGTCCAGATCGTAGGCTTCGGCACATTTGAAGCGCGTGACCGCAAGGAAAAGACCGGCCGCAACCCGAAGACGATGGAAACCATCGTAATCCCGGCAACCAAGATCCCCGCTTTCAAAGCTGGTAAAGCTTTTAAGGATGTTGTTGCGAAGTAATTTCGTTTTTTACTCTGCCGGACCGGCCCTTTCCGAGGGTCGGTCTTGTGTTTTTTTGAGGGGGATTCACGGCGCTTCGCGCCGCCCCGCTTTTATTTTAGATTTTTGGAGAGTTTTATGAGACTGGATAAATATTTAAAGGTCACGCGCCTCATCAAACGGCGTACGGTGGCAAACGAAGCGTGCGACGCGGGCCGCGTCAGCGTGAACGGCAAGCCGGCAAGGGCCTCATACGATGTGAAAACAGGCGATTCCATCACGATTTCGCTCGGGCAAAAGCCGCTTACCGTACAGGTGCTGGAGGTTTCGGAGCACGCAACCAAGGAGAGCGCCGGCACGATGTACCGTGTCGTGGAGGACTAGTCATATTCGCTTTTCTCCCGGCATACTCATTATTACAAAGCGTTTACCGCCGCGTCCCGGCGGCACCGGCGGAGCCAGAAACGCGAGGAGTAATGAGGATTCAAAGCCGCGCGGAGAAAAGGAGTGTTATGATGGCTGAAGAAAAAAGAACGGTAAAGCTGCCCCACAATGTGATTCTGGAGGACCGCGGCACGCTTACGGTAAGCGGCGTTTCGGATGTGGACAGCTTCGATGACCAGACGGTGGCGGTATATACCGATATGGGAGAGCTGGTCGTGCGCGGCCAGGACCTTCACATCAATAAGCTCAACGTGGAAACGGGCGAACTGAGCATGGCGGGCAAGATTCAGTCCCTTGCCTATAACGACGACCAGCCCAAAGGCAGCGGCGGAGGCGTGTTTGCCAAGCTGTTCCGCTAGAAAACCGGGCGGATGTGCGTTAGAAGGAGGGGCGCCGGATGCGGATCAATCTGGCCGATCAAACCGTAACATTTCTGATTGCCTGCTGTTTTGGCGCGGCCTTCGGCGTGCTGTACGATTTCTTCCGCGTGTTCCGGCTGATACGGAAAAGCGGGAAGCTGGCCATTTTCTTTCAGGATATCGTGTTTTTCGTGCTTTCCGCGGGGGGTACGTTTGTGCTCATGCTGGCGAGAAGCATGGGGGAAATGCGGTTTTATATCATTGCGGGGGAGATATTGGGCTTTCTCATCTACTTCCTCACCGTGGGGGAGCTGGTGGTGCGTTTCACCCGCCGTGTGGTGGAGCTCGTGAGCCGTATCGCGGCCTGGGTGAGGAAGACCTTTTTCAGCCCCATTGTGCGGCTGTTCCGCCGGATTCACGGCTGGTTTTCCCAAAAGGCGGGTAAAATCGCCGGCACCCACAAAAAAATGATGAATCGTTCAAAATTTAGCTTGAAACGGATGCAGTTGTTATTGTATAATTTTAAAGGATTAAGCAAAAAGCACTAACACAACGAGGGTTGCTTTATGGCGAAAAGAAGAAAGAAGAAAAAAGGCTTCTCCTTCGTTTTATCAATCAGCTTTGTTTGCATCGTCTTGTATGCGGTGGTTGCACTGATAAACCTGAACATAGAGCTTGTCAACAAGCAGAAGGAGCAGGCGGCGCTCGAGGCGGAATATCACGAACGCGTTTTGCTTAACGAAGAGCTTCAGCGTATGCTCGATTCCGGCAATACCGAGGAATATGCCAAACGCGTTGCGCGCGAAAAGCTGGGCCTCGCTTTCCCGGATGAAAAGGTTTATAAAGTGGTCGATTGATAAATTTAAGGAGGATATCGTCTTATATGCAGGTAGAGGTTGGGGCAGTGCTGGAGGGTAAGGTGACCGGCATCACCAAATTCGGCGCCTTTGTGGAACTGCCGGGCGGCAAAACAGGAATGGTCCATATTTCGGAGGTTGCTCACGTTTACGTGAAAGATATCCGGGATCATGTAAAGGAAAACGATACGGTCAAGGTAAAGGTCCTCAGCATCGATGAAAACGGCAAGGTAAGCCTTTCTATCAAGAAAGCGACCCCGCCGCCGCGCAGGGAACCGCGTCAGCCGGCTCCGCGCGTAACGCGGCCCGATAGCTTTGAGTGGACGCCCCGCCGCAATAATTCCTCCAACATGTCCTTTGAAGATATGATGGCGAAATTCAAGCAAAGCAGCGAAGAAAAGATATCCGATTTGAAACGGTCGAGCGAGTTCCGGAAAGACGGCGCCCGTCGCGGCGGCCACTCCAAATAGTAAGTTAACTGGCAGCGGGCGGAATGCAGAGCAGCGTTCCGCCCGCCTTTTTCATAAAGAAGGTGGAACAATGTTAATCAAAAACGCCAATATTTTAACCATGAACGGCATCAGCATCCCCTCCGGATGGGTGATGTTCCAAAACGGCAAAATCGTATCCTTCGGCGCGATGGATACCCTACTCGAAACGAAGGAGCAGGAATCGTATGACGCAAGGGGAGCCATGCTCCTGCCCGGCTTTATCGACGCCCACACCCATCTCGGCATGTGGGAGGATTCCCTCGGCTTCGAGGGGGACGACGGCAACGAGGATACCGACCCTTCGAACCCCCAGATGCGCGCGGTCGATGCGATAAACCCCATGGACAAATGCTTTTCCGAAGCCCTTGATGCGGGCGTTACCACCGTGGTTTCGGGACCGGGCAGCGCCAACCCGATCGGGGGGCAGCTCGCCGCCTTGAAAACGGGCGGCGTGCGGATCGATGATATGCTTCTGGAAGATTACGCGGCTATGAAATTTGCCCTGGGGGAAAACCCCAAAAACACTTATCATGAAAAGAACCAGACTCCCGTGACCCGTATGGCTACGGCGGCCATTATCCGGGAGCAGCTGTATAAGGCAAAGCGGTATGAAGAGGATATCCGCCGCGCGGAAGGCGAAGAAGACCTTCCGGATTACGATATGAAATGCGAAGCGCTCTTGCCCCTGCTGCGCGGGGAAAAGGCGGCGCATTTCCATGCCCACCGCTGCGACGATATTTTTACCGCCCTGCGCATCTGCCGGGAGTTTTCGCTCACCCCCGTGCTCGTGCATGCAACAGGAGGGCACGAGGCGGCGGAGCTGCTTGCGGCGGAGCACGTGCCGGTGCTGTGCGGACCGCTTATTTGCGACCGCTCCAAGCCGGAGCTGCGGGAGCTCACCCCCCGCTCGGCGGGAATTTTGCAGAGAGCCGGGGTAGAGGTAGCCATCATCACCGACCACCCGGTCATTCCCATCCAATATCTCCCCCTTTGCGCAGGCCTTGCCGTGCGCGAGGGGATGGACCACGAGGCGGCGCTGCGGGCCATCACGATCAATCCTGCGAAAATCTGCGGCATTGCCGACCGGGTTGGCTCGATCGACGTTGGGAAAGACGCCGATTTTATCCTCTTCCGGGAGGATCCGCTCTCGCTTGCTGCGAAGCCCGAGGCGGTATTTTTGAATGGAGAAAGGGTGCGCTGAGCATTGGAAAAGGAAATGATCCGGTATATCACATGCGAACAGATCTCGGAAACGGTGCGGAATCTCTGCATCGATGCGAACAAGCATCTGACGGCCGATATCTGTGAAGCCCTGTGCAGAGCGGAAGGGGAAGAAACCTCCCCGCTCGGAAAAAGCATTTTAGGCGATATGATCCGCAATAACACGGCGGCGGAGGAGCTCGATATCCCCGTCTGCCAGGATACCGGCATGGCGGTGGTGTTTGCGGAGATCGGCCAGCAGGCCGTTATCACGGGAGGCGCGTTTGAAGATGCTGTAAACGAAGGCGTTCGGCGCGGCTATACCGAAGGGCTCCTGCGGTGCTCGGTGGTTTCCGACCCGCTCGAACGGGTCAACAGCGGGGATAATACGCCTGCCGTCATCCATGCCCGCCTGGTGCCGGGCAATTCTGTAAAAATCACGGTGGCGCCCAAAGGCTTCGGCAGCGAAAACATGAGCAAGCTGAAGATGCTCACCCCCGCCGCCACGCGCGAAGACCTGATCCAGACGGTGGTGGACATCGTCCGGCAGGCCGGGAGCAACCCCTGCCCGCCCATGATCATCGGCGTTGGCATCGGCGGCGATTTTGAATACAGCGCCCTGCTCGCCAAAAAGGCCGTCTGCCGGCCCATCGACCAGCCAAACCCCGACCCGGTTTATGCCAGGCTCGAGGAGGATATGCTCCGCGCGGTCAATGAAACGGGGATCGGCGCGCAGGGCTTCGGCGGGAAAACCACGGCGCTCGGCCTCAATATTGAGAAATACGCCACCCATATCGCCGGCCTTCCGGTTGCGGTAAACATCGGCTGTTATGTCACAAGGCATAAAACTGCCGTAATTTGAGAAACGAAAACTGTGATATTTAAACAAAACCCCTCTTTTATTTTTGGGAAACGCGTGCTATAATAGAACCATAGATGAAGCGTTCATCTAAGCACCGAAATTCTGATTCAAAAGAGGGGTGTTTGTATGAAAACCAACATTATCGGCAGAAAGCTCATCATTAAAGATTCGTTCCGGGAACTGGCAGAGAAAAAGCTCCAGAAGGTCGGAAAATTTTTCGGCGATGAGGCGGAGGCAACCGTTACCGTAACGCCGGAGAAGAACCACGCCGTGGTGGAGCTTATGGTCCGCAGCGAAGGGCTACTGTTCCGCGCGGAGGAATGCGCCGCCGCGAAGGAAGACGCGCTCGATTCCGTGGTGGACAGCATCATCCGCCAGATCCGTAAAAATAAAACGAAGGTGGAGCGCCGCATTCATATGACCGTTCCTGAAGAGGCGGTTCTGGAAGCCGTGGAGGAGGAACCGGAATTCCACGTGGCCCGCTCCAAGAAGGTCGGCCTGCATCCCATGGATGTGGAAGAGGCCATTTTGCAGATGAACCTCCTAAACCACGAATTTTTCCTCTTCCGCAACGCGGAAACCGGGCTTGTCAACGTGGTGTATCAGCGCAACAAAGGCGATTACGGCCTGCTCGAGCCGTACGATGAATAAACGAACCAAATTCAAGCCCTCCGGTTCTGCCGGGGGGCCTATTTGTTTTTTCATTTGAAACCGCTCTAAGAGGGATGGTACGGACTTTTGTGTCAGTTTATTTGCAAATAAGAACCGTTCTGACTACCGGCCACAGAAAAAATTAAAATGGAGGCATTGAATTCGTATCCGAACAGGCAGCGCTCAAAGAGTCTTATCAATCCCCGGACGATGCTGCATCCCATGCCAATGCTATCGTTCGCCGGCTTTTGAATCGCTGAAGAGAGTAAAAGATATGGACATTCTTTTTGAAATCCGGATATCCATATGCCATGTTGTGCTGGAATCCCTATGTATCATGGGTTTCAGCATTTTTGTTTTCTCGAAAAAAACACGCTCTTACGCAGGGCGAATTTGATAGAAGTGCACTATTAAAAGTTATATAATGTTATTTCTATATTTCGTGTAAAAATTTGACTTATATCGCATCTGAATGCTATAATAACTATAATCACACAGAAAAAACTAAATAATAAAATCTGTTACAAGAGAAGAGTGCTGCATGTGAAGGCATAGTGCTTATTTTAATACAATATCATCTTATCTTAAAAGCTTTTGAGGATGTGATTTTTTGATAAATGAGCTACGATTTATTCGTGCCATAGGTAAAATCATCGTTGCTTTTCTATGCCTTCTTTTATTAGCGGCCTGTTCTTCAGCACCGAAAACGTTTCAAGAAGTTCAAATTAATCTGGATCCAAACTATAATGAATTGTTTTCGGAAGATGAAATGAAACAAAAAGGGCATATATCAGTAGCAAATGAATATGTAACGGCTGATTCGATTGCATTTTATAATGAGGATAGAACGCAAACCATTTATGTTTATGCAAATCCAATTTCATATTTTGAAAATGGAAGCTTATCCCTGATTGATACAAGAATCTGCAACACCGTGGATACGCTTAAAAAAAGCAACGGATATGTTTATACCGTAGCCAATAACGATATTAAATCTTATTATTCAAAAGAATATAAGGATACCAATGGTGTTATCGTAAAAAAGGGGAAGTTTGAATTTGAAATGTTTTCGCCTGATTCACAAGCATTTGCTCAATACGATACACGAAATAATTTTATTGGAATTCAAAAGGATATGATCCTTTATAAAAATGTTGTTGCTAAAAACAGTGAGCTGAGATACTATCCAACCTCTTTGGGAACGGCTTGTGAAATTGCAATCAACGATCATCGCACGAAAGATATTTCGTTATTCTTTCGGACTATCACCCGCGGAGTAAGCGTTCATAAAGAGCCCGGGGGATACTGGATCCTAACCGATAAAGAGAAATATGATCCTAAAAATCCAGAAGATGTTTTAGGCGTTATCCAGGCTCCGCTATTAAAAGATGCAGCAGGCTGCATATCCTATAAAAGCGGAATGGAAATTGTGAAAAGGGAAGACAACACCTATGAGCTGAAGATTACGCTTGATGGTTCCATAGAACCAAAAGGCTCTCTTCTGTATATTTCCTTGGAAGCAAGAAGAGATAAGCAGCCCGATAATGCTCTGTATTCCAAGCTTCCTGATTTAGAAAATGCGTATTTGAAAAACTATTCTGTTATCGGCAGCAGCGACGATTATGGCGTTGGCCGATTATTGATAAGATATCACTTCGTGAAGCCGTTCAACTTAACCTCCAATGAAATAAAGCATGCATATTATTCCACATATTCGTTAAGCGAAAATCAAGAGAGTTTTGAACTATTGTCGGTTTTAGAGGATTGGTGCAGCATAACAGGCAATTGGAATAATCATTATAAAACGGGTAATAGAGTATCTTATTTGAAACCAGAAGATGCTTTGTTGGCATTTGATATTACGAAGGAGGTTAAAAACTGGTGCGATGCTCCGGATGGTCAACTGGAGCATAATGGTGTTCTATTAAAATCCGCAGAAGAAAAGGAGGGAGTATTTTCCGTTGTTTTAAGCAATGACAACGTGTTGTATAAAAACAGAACGGAGATTATTTTAAAAGAAAAGTGATGCCTGAATCGCCCCGGCAGAAAACAGCGCTGATTTAACAGCTTGCCGGGTCTAGCGGAAATCATTAAAACTATTTTATTTTCCGGGAAAGGGGAAAGTATGAAAAAGAAGTTTATGAAAAAATATCGGTTTTTGTTTTAACCTTGTTTTTCACAATCGCCGGTATGAATTATGTGTGTGCAGAAGAAGATGTTTTTACTTCGGAAACCATTCCGGTAAGAATGGCGCCTAATACTATTATCGAATACATAAACGATCATGAATATAAAATTATTCAGGGTGGGCAATATGTGGTGCCGAAGCGCTCAGAACAGGAATTTGATGAAAATTCCATTGTGGAGGAGAACGGCTTTTGCGAGGTGCCGAATCCGGAGCTTTTGCCCGATGGCGCTATTGTTATCGAGCCAACCCTTCCATCCGCTGGGCTGCGGGTCATTTATAAAAGCAATGGGTATATAAGAATAGTGGAGGAACCAAATAATTCCGCCAGGCTTTCCCGGAACGCCAAAGGCAGCGCTTCAACACGCGGTATGGCGCTTGGGGAATATGCCGCCCCCGGAACGTATTACTGGGGCGATTATAATAATGTGCGTATCAATTCATTCAATAAACTGGTTCAAGGAAGCGGCAGGCTTACCACCTATAACGATACCATAGGCGATCATAACAATGCTCTGAAAAAGGGGGATGTTGCCGTGAAATGGCAGTACCTTAACCCTCCGCATAATACAATAATTAACGTAAGAGCGCAGAAAAAGGGAAGCGGGAGCGTATATGGCGATAATCCTACCGGGCCATACGTTACGGTGCGTATGACCAAAAACGATATCGGCTCCCTGCCGAACGCGGCGCTGGATATTTGGAAAACAGGGGTAGAGTTTTTCGATTACGAATATAATTCCAATGTAACGCTATCCGGGCAATATTGCTTTTATCGTTGATTCCATTTGCTATGTATCGGAATCATCTTTCCGTATAAGGCTGATTTCCAATCTCCTGTTGATTCACCGGATTTTAACCGGAATCAACAGGAGGCTGTATCATTGTTCCGCCAAAATCCAGATGAAAAAGGAGCCAAACATGAAATGCAAAAGAATAGCGGCCTGCCTGTTGGCCGCAGTGCTTCTGGCAGCACCGTCAGGGTGCGCCCGTAACGGGGACGATGCACCGAAAGCCGCAGAGACCCATGCGTATTTAACCATTAACGTCACTTCCTACAACGATACGAGCGACCCGGAGGGCGGCGGTGCTTCCATGAACAATTATTGCTATGATATAACCACGGAGCAGTTGAGGGAAATAGAAACAGGGGAGAATATCGCATATACCTCCCAATATCCGCTGGCGGTTTACAGCGAATACGACCATGCCATTTATTTTTCGGAAAGGATCATGTTTGAAGACGGAGGCCATGGGGATCAGCTGGCTGTGTATGATCTGGATTCGGGAGAGAAGAAAATTTTAACCGATAACCTGTTTGCAATCAATCAAATCATTCCGCTGGAAGATATGGTGGTGCTGTCCGCCTGTCCATATGGAGAAAATGAGGAAAAGCCGGTTTATTATATGAAAGACAGCGGGGAGACCAAAATATTTCCCATAAAGGAAAATTTGTGCGTTTCTTTCCTTTCGTATAACGTATATACCAAATCGCTCATTGCGGCTTGCTTTGATATGGAGCAGCGAAGAAACAGAAATAACGATTATAATATGCAGAAAACAACAAAGCTGATTCTACCAGATTATGATATCTACAACCTGCATCTGGATGGAAGCGAACCGGAGATCATTTATTCGGTGAAAGAAAAGGATATCAACCGCGCGGCGCTGGATTGTTCCGGCCGGTTGCTTGTAACAGAATATGATGACGATATATTGATTAATCCAGATGCTAATACCGCCACTTATTTAATTGATCTAGACACCGGAGAGGCTGCAGAGCAAACCAATATCGATGAAAAGCTGGTGACCGGATATTCATATCTATGCTTCAACGGCGAGAAAAACGAAGTGTTTTTTCTGGGCGGCGGAAAATACGATACCAAAGCCTACCCCAGGGGATTGTATAAGTATAATTATGAAACGGATGAATTAACGCTGGTCTTTACGGTAAGCGAAGGGTATATCAATAATTTCTGTATGCTTGCAAAATAAAATAGAGCCGCCGGCCGGCGAGGAGTTCGTTTGCGCGCAAGGGAGAAAGGCTTCGGGGAAGCACGGGCGAGAGAGCTTGGCGATGGCAGCGTAAGTTTGTAGGCTTACTTTTAAATAGGGTACTAAAAATCGGAGATTCCTTTCCGCGCGGGGATATAGTATAATAACCGCAAAGCGATTATTATACTTACCTTATGCCCCCGCGCCGCGAAGCGGCGGGATGGGCAATTCTGCCGTTCACGCGTTGCGTTCATGGCATATAATAAAGGAACAGACCACGGAATTTTGGAAGGGAGACGGAACCAAAAATGCGAATCGGCCATGGTTACGATGTACACCGCCTTGTTGCAGGGCGAAAGCTTATCCTCGGCGGGGTGGAGATTGAGCATACGCTTGGGCTGCTCGGCCATTCGGATGCGGACGTCCTCCTGCACGCAGTATCCGATGCACTCCTCGGCGCGGCGGCTCTCGGGGATATCGGCCGCCATTTTCCCGATACGGACGACCGCTTTTTGGGGGCGGACAGCCTCATGCTTCTTCGCCGGGTGGAGGAACTGATCCGCTCGAAGGGATACCGCGTGGAAAATATCGATGCAACGTTGATAGCCCAGCGCCCGAAGCTTTCCCCCTATATCGAGGAGATGCGGAAGAATATCGCCGAAGCCTGCCGTATCGGAATGGAACAAATGAACATAAAGGCAACCACGGAGGAAGGGCTCGGCTTTACCGGGGCGGAAGCAGGCATTGCGGCGCATGCCGTCTGTCTGCTGAACGGCATTTGACCTTTACGAAAATACATATTGTCAGGGAAATACCCCGCAGCATAGTATGGTAATAGCTGCGGGGTATTTTTATATTTAGGCGATACAGTCAGGGCACAATGCGTTTTTCGCGGAAGCCTGAAAACAAGGGGCTGCTGTGCGTTTTCGCCATACGGCAGGAAACCTTTACGCGCACGCCGCGCTGTATGCTCCATTTTTCCCGCGAAAAATCGTTGACCTCAGGCAGATGATTTTTTGGGGCTTTAACGCGCCCGAAGCCGCAAGGCTGACGCCTTGCTAGGAAAGGCACAACGCGAAAAGCGGGAAAAAGCTGCCGCCTGAGGTGCATGGTACCCTGACTGTATCGCCTATTCCTGTGAACAGATAAATCGCCGGCCCTTTTCCCTTTACCCCGGACAAACCAGGGCATGTCCGTTTCACAGGGCTTTTCATCCCCGGCAAGAAGCTTGCCGGGCAGTGTAATTTTAACGCGAGACTCAGGCTGCAAACAAGGGAGGCAAAGGGAAATGAGTGAATCCATCTTGGTGAGCTCCATCACATATGCAATCAAAGCGCGGGATATTTTGCGCAAAAGCGGTTTTCGGGCGTATGTTGCGAGAACGCCAAATAATATGGAGCGCCAGGGCTGCGGATACAGCGTTGTGTTTGAAGGCTCGAAAGAGCGCGCTCTGGAGATCCTGCGCGGAGCCAGGATAAGAATTTTAGAAGATAAAAGGGAACGTTAAGCATGATTTATTTGGACAATGCGGCAACCACTTTTCCAAAACCGGAGAAGGTTATCCTTGGGCATCAATATGCCATGCGGAAGCTGGGCGCCAATCCCGGGCGCAGCGGTCATAAGCTTTCCCTGGAGACGGCGGAAAGTATTTTTCGGTGCCGGGAAAATATAGCGGACTTTTTTGGAGCGGACGGTGCAGAACAGGTCATCTTCACCTTGAACTGCACCATGTCCGTGAATTTTGTTTTAAAGGGGCTGCTTTCTCCCGGCGACCACTGCATTGTATCCTCGCTGGAGCACAATGCGGTGCGCCGCCCGTTGGAGCAGCTCAAGAAGCGGGGGATAGAGGTAACGGAAGTGGCGGTGGACCCATACCGCCCCATGGCGTGTGCGCCGGCATTTGAAGCGGCGATCCGGGAAAACACCCGCCTGATTTTCTGCATGCATGCGTCCAATGTGCTCGGCGTGCGGCTTCCGATCGAAGAAATCGGAGGAATCTGCAAAAGACGGGGGATACTGTTTGGTGTGGACGCCGCGCAGAGCGCGGGCATTTTGCGAATCCACATGCAGGAGATGAACATCTCGTTTTTGTGTATGCCGGGTCATAAGGGCCTTTATGGACCGATGGGGACCGGGGTGCTGATTGCACGCGCCCCCCTTGGAACGATCCTGGAAGGTGGCACCGGGAGCCTTTCCGCAAGCCCCGAACCGCCGGAAGAATACCCCGACCGCCTGGAAAGCGGCACGGTAAACGCCCCCGGAATCCATGCGCTGGATAAGGGCGTGGAATTCGTTCGCACGACCGGGCGGAAAAAGATCCTGCGGCATGAAATGGAGCTCATCGATTATTGTTACGATAAGCTCAGCCGCATGCCGGAAATCGAGCTGTACACGGCGCGCCCCTCTGCGGAAACGCATGTGCCGGTTCTGCCCTTCAATATTCGGGGAATGTCGAGCAACGAGGTAGCACAGCAGCTTTCCGACCTTGGGGTCGCGGTCCGCGCCGGGCTCCACTGCACGCCGAATGCGCACCGATGCATGGGAACGCTGGAGAGGGGCGCGGTGCGCGTGGCGCCCTCCGTATTTACGAACTGGAACGATATAAAAACTTTTATAAAAGATATCCATCAAATTATATTGGAAAAAGAAAAGCATTGAAAAAACCAGACAATATGGTAAAATAAATGCAAGTGCAGAGCGTAAGCGGATAAGGATTGTTATATATGAATTTTTTGCAGCAGATCAAGGAGTGGTTCACCCCGTTTATCGGTGTGGTTTCCACATTTTCTATCACAGATTTACTGGATATTCTCTGTGTTTCGTTCCTGATTTACCATGGGCTCCGTCTCGCACGCCAGACGCGTGCGGAGCAGTTGCTGAAAGGGATTCTGATCCTGGTCGTCGCTTACGGCCTCTCGGTTTTACTGCGCCTGCAGGCGCTCAACTTCATCCTGCAGAATATTTTCCAGATCGGCGTGCTGGCCCTCGTTATTGTGTTCCAGCCGGAATTCCGGCGGGCGCTCGAGCACGTGGGCCGCAGCAAGATCGGCAGCTTCGGCGGCGGTTTCCATATGGGGGAAGGCGAATGGCAGAATACCATCGATTCCATCTGCCGCGCGTGTGATTCCATGCAGAATTCCAAAACGGGCGCGCTGATCGTGATTGAACGCAAAACCATGCTCGGGGATATTGCCAACACGGGCACCGTGGTGGATGCAAAGCCCACCATGGAGCTTTTCCTCAGCATTTTTTTCCCCAATTCCGCCCTGCATGACGGCGCGCTGATCGTCCGTGGTGCAAAGATTTATGCGGCGGGCTGTATCCTGCCCCTGACGCAGTCGAGCCTTGCCAAGGAACTGGGAACCCGGCATCGCGCCGCGGTCGGGATCAGCGAAAATTCCGATGCCGTCACCGTTGTGGTTTCGGAGGAAACGGGGATGATCTCCGTCGCGATGGACGGCAAGCTCACCAGAAACCTGAATATGGCGTCCCTGCACATCCTGCTGGAGCAGGAACTTTTGGAAAAACCCATTCAGGATGGGGAAGGCGTGAAAAAGCCTTTTTGGAAGGCGTGGTTTAAAAAATGAAGCATAAGCGCACGCTAGGAGCGTTGTTTGGCAATAAAAAATTCAGCATCATTTTTTCGTTGTTGGCCGGTGTGATTTTCTGGCTTGCCATCGCCATGTATGTCAGCCCGAATGTCACGGTCACCATCCGTGGGGTGCCGGTCAGCGTCGGCAGGGCGGATAGCGCGGCGGGCAACAACGGCCTGCAGGTGATCGAGGGCCAGAAGCAGACGATCGATATCAAGGTTTCCGGCAAGCAGTTCGTTGTCGGCAACTTGAAAGCAAGCGATTTTTCCGGCGTTGTTTCCTTGACGGATGTTTTGAAGCCGGGAACCTACAAGCTGGATGTCACCCCGCAGTATAATAATCCCACGGCGGCTAGCTTCGAGATCGTGGATTACTCGCCGAAGGTGCTGACCTTCAGCTTCGATTATATCAAAACCTCCACCTTCCCGATCGAAGCCGATACGAGCCTTCTAAAAACAGAGGAGAATTACCTCATCGATATCCCGACCCTTTCGGCCGATGAAGTGGAGATCACCGGCCCGGAAAGCGATGTCGGTAGAATTTCCAAGGTCGTAGCCCGCATTGAGCCGGACGGCACGCGGCCGGTTCTCGAAACCACGCAGTACACGGTGGACCTCGTCCCCTTGGATGAGGAAAATGCCGTAATTTCCACCGAGCGGCTAACCATGTCCGTCAGTACAGTGGAGGTAACGGTGCCGGTGCTGAAAACGGCGGTCCTGCCGGTGGAAGTGAGCTTTGTCAACCAGCCGAGCTACTTCACGCTGCACCCGCTCGCATACACCACCTCGGTTTCGGAAATGCTCGTTGCAGGCCCGACCGACGTAATGGATACGTTATATTGCGTCAATATCGGCAAGGTGGATTTCACCGCGCTTTCCCCCGATACCAGTACCATCGATATCAAGCTGGCGCTGGATAAGGGGATCAAGAGCGTGGAAAATATAACAGATATCAAGGTCACCGTGGATCTCAGCGGTTATATGACCTCTTCCGTGGAGGTGACCGATATCCGCGTCAAAAATGCCGCCGAAGGCAACACGGTCACCGTGCAGACTAGCAAGCTGCAGTCTGTTACTGTGGTGGGCCACGGAGCGCTTGCGTCGCAGGTGACCCCCGATATGTTTTACGGCGAAATCGACCTGGACGGCAAGGTATACCAGCCGGGAAGATATACGGTTCCCGTAAAGGTGTTCACGAGAACGGGAGACGCGGTATGGGCGGTCGGTACCTACAACGCCATTGTAAAAGTGACATCCTGAATAATTCCCCTCAAGCTTTCAGCCGGGCCTGTTCTTTCGGACAGGCCCGTTTTTGCATTTCCACAGGCTCACCGGCAGGGAGGGATTTGAAAGGAAAAATCCTCCCGATGCTTTACGGCAAGCCTTGAATAGGGTGGCGCTGCTGCGCTTTTTACCTCCGGTTCTAAAAAATTTTCGGCCTTGCAAAACTGGCACGAGCCTGAAAATTGGGGATTTTGCCACGAAAATCCGCATGAAACGGGCAGAAATGCTGTCGTATTGCAAACGAAAGGGACGAATTTCAGTGAAAAAAACGCCGTTTGCCGGCCTGGTCCCCTTGATCGGGAGCGAGCCATAATTGCGGCGGAAATTTCATAGTATTGCAGAAGCGGGGCACGGTGCGGATGCAAAAAATGGATTGTACACCGTAGCAGAAAGTGATATAATAATCTCTGCAGCTTGTAAAATCGACAGAATCGGGAAACCGGCAGGCTGTGAAAAGAGGTGTTTTCGTGGATCTTGGAAAATTTCTAGTGATCTGCGGCCATTACGGCAGCGGCAAAACCAACTTCACATTGAATCTCGCGAGGGAGTTCGCGAGGCTCGGGGAAGCAGTGACCGTTGTGGATATGGACATTGTAAACCCCTATTTCCGCAGTTCGGATTATACCGGCCTTCTGGAAACGGAAGGAATTAAGGTCATTGCCCCGAGCTATGCCGGCTCTACGCTGGATGTGCCCGCCCTTTCTCCGGAAATCTATTCTGTGTTCGATTCCGAGCAGGGCCGTGTGATTTTTGATGTGGGCGGCGATGATTCCGGCGCGGTGGCGCTGGGGCGTTTCGCACCGCAGCTGCGGGAAAGCGGCTATCAGATGCTTTATGTGATCAACCGCTACCGGAGCCTTATTCAGGACCCGGAAGACGCTGCCGCACTGCTGCGCGATATCTGCGCGGCTTCGAGGCTTTCGCCTGCGGCGCTTATCAACAATTCCCATCTGGGAAACACCACTACGGCGCAAACGGTTTTGGATTCCGTGCCGTATGCGGAGGAGGTTTCCCGCATCACCCATCTTCCGGTCGCGTTCCAGACCGGCCCGCGCGCGTTCGCAGAGGAACTGCGCCCGATCCTTTCCAATTATTATCCCGTCGATGTTCTGGTAACACCGCCGTGGTAAAAGGTATATTCAATTCGGAGGTGCAAAATGGCTAAGGTAACAATCAGAAAAAACATTTGCAAAGGCTGTGGGCTGTGCGTAAACGCATGTCCGAAAAAGGTTCTTGCCATGTCGAAAAAAGAGCTCAACGCCAAGGGTTACCACCCGGCGGAGGTCGTGGATATCGAGAAGTGCATTGCGTGCGCAATGTGCGCGACCATGTGCCCTGACTGCGCAATCAAAATCGAGAAGTAATTTGTGGAGGTGCAAAAACGGCTGAGCGAGTTTTAATGAAAGGCAACGAAGCTCTGGCGGAAGCCGCCATCCAGGCGGGCTGCAAGCATTTCTTCGGTTATCCCATCACCCCGCAGACAGAGGTCGCGGCCTACATGTCCAAAAGGCTCCCCAAAATCGGCGGTACATATCTTCAGGCGGAGTCTGAAGTTGCGGCAATCAACATGGTGCAGGGCGCTGCTGCGGCCGGCATCCGTGCCATGACATCCTCTTCCTCTCCCGGCATCAGCCTGAAGACGGAAGGCATTTCCTATATGGCGGGGGCAGACGTTCCCTGCGTTATCGTAAACATCCAGCGCGGCGGCCCGGGCCTCGGCGGCATCCAGCCCTCCCAGGCGGATTACTGGCAGGCAACCAAGGCGACCGGCCACGGCGATTTTCAGATTTTCGTGTTCGCGCCGTCCTCCGTGCAGGAGATGGTGGATCTGATCGGCGTCGCGTTCGATAAGGCCGACCAGTACCGTATGCCCGCCATGATCCTGGGCGACGGCATGCTCGGCCAGACCATGGAGCCGGTGGTGATCCCCGAAGGCGGCAAAGAGCTTCCCGAAAAGCCCTGGGCGCTTTCCGGCCATCAGGGCAGGAGGGAGCACAATGTCGTGAACTCTCTTTACCTTTCTCCGGCGGAGCTGGAAAGGCTCATCCGGGAACGCTTTGCGCGTTACGAAGTTGTAAAACAGAACGAAGTCCGCTATGAAGAATTTTTAACGGACGACGCCGATTATATCATCGTTGCCTACGGCGCCACCTCCCGCATTGCAAAGAGCGCGGCCAAAGCCGCAAGGGAGCAGGGGATTAAAGCGGGCGTGCTCCGCCCGATCACCCTTTGGCCCTTCCCGGAAAAGGCCATTGCCGCGGCGGCGGAAAAGGCGCAGGCCATCCTCACGGTAGAAATGAGCATGGGCCAGATGGTGGACGATGTCCGCCTGGCGGTCGGCGGCCGCTGCCCGGTCCACTTCTTCGGACGCACGGGCGGTATTATTCCGACCCCGAACGAAATCATCGATGAACTGAAAAAGCTTGCAGGAGGTGCGAAATAATGGCAGTTGTATTTGATAGGCCGCACGCCCTGTGCGACGTTCCCACCCACTATTGCCCCGGCTGTACGCACGGCATTATCCACCGCCTCGTGGCCGAGGCTATGGACGACCTCGGAATCGAGGGAAAAGCGGTCGGCGTAGCCTCGGTGGGCTGCTCGGTTATGGCATATGATTATTTTGGCTGTGATATGATCCAGGCTCCGCACGGCAGAGCCCCGGCTGTTGCAACCGGCGTCAAGCGCGCCCGCCCGGAAAACGCGGTATTCACCTATCAGGGAGACGGCGACCTCGCCGCCATTGGTACGGCGGAAATCGTGCACGCGGCGACGCGCGGCGAAAACATCACCGCTATTTTCGTAAACAATGCGATTTACGGCATGACGGGCGGCCAAATGGCCCCGACGACCCTGCCGGGCCAGATTACCCAGACCACCCCCTACGGCCGCGATACCAAAATCGCCGGCAACCCCATCCGCATGAGCGAAATGCTTTCCACGCTGGACGGCGTCGCCTATATCGAACGCGTCACGGTGGATACCGTTCCGCATGTGCGCGCTGCGAAAAAGGCCATCCGAAAAGCCTTCGAAGCACAGCTCGCCGGCAAGGGCTTTTCCATGGTGGAGGTTCTTTCCACTTGCCCGACCAACTGGGGACTCGCTCCGCTGGAAGCGCTCGGCTGGCTGAAGGATAACATGATTCCTTATTATCCGCTCGGCGTTTATAAGGATACTACGGCAGAGGAGGCAAAATAAATGAAGGATATAAAAATCATTTTTGCCGGTTTCGGCGGCCAGGGTATTCTGTTTGCCGGTAAAGTTGTGGCCTATGCGGGGCTGATGGACGGTAAGGAAGTTTCCTGGCTTCCGTCTTACGGCCCGGAGATGCGCGGAGGCACGGCCAACTGCAGCGTGTGCGTTTCGGAGGAGCCGGTCAGCTCACCGCTGGTCATCAATCCGGATATCCTCGTTGCCATGAACTATCCTTCCTACGAGAAGTTTATCGACAAGGTCGTTCCCGGCGGCACGGTAATCCTCGATTCCACGCTGATCGACGTCAAGGTGGAGCGCACGGATGTGAACGTCTATTACGTTCCGGCGACCCGCCTGGCAGACGAAAACGGGTTCAAGGGCCTGGCCAATATCATTATTCTCGGCAAGCTCTTCTCTGTGTGCGATATCTGCTCGAAAGAGAGCATTGAAGCGGGCATCCGCAAGAGCGTGCCTGCCAGAAAGCAAAATCTGGTGGAAGCGAATTTAAAAGCGATCGAGATCGGCGCTGCCGTCTGATCCATGTAGGGCGTACCGTTTTGGTGCGCCCTGTTTTTATACCCAACCCCCGTGTAAGACTTCCGTTATCTGGAAAAGGTTGACAAATCCTTAACAAAGCGATATACTTTGTTAGGCAAACTAATTAAAAAGGTGGAGCAGGGATGGGCAGCTATTCGGATTTTTTAAGCGAGCTTCTCGAGCGGACGTATTACTCGGTCATACAGATCGAGGAGCATATGGTGAAGGGCGCCAAAAGCCTGAATCTGTCCATTGGGGAAATCCACCTCATTGAGGCGGTTGCAAAGGGGCAGGAGGAAGGAAAAACCATCAGCGAGCTTTCTGAGATGCAGAGCATCAGCCTGCCTTCCGTTACGCTTGCCATCAATAAGCTGGTGAAAAAAGGGTATGTCATCAAAAGCAAAAGCCCGCAGGACGGGCGCGTGGTGAACGTGACGCTCACAAAACGCGGGCAAAAGGTCAATAACGTGCACCAGCATTTTCACAAGCTCATGATCGCTTCCGTGACCGACGCTTTGAGCCAAGAGGAATTGGATGCCATGGTGAAGGGCATCGTAAAGCTGAACGAATTCCTCGAAAAAAAAGCAGAAAAGGTGGAGAAATAAATATGGGTTTTTCTTTGTTGGGAACCGGCCGGGCGCTGCCCGGGCAGGTAATTGGCAACGATGACCTTTCCCGGGTGATGGATACGAGCGACGAATGGATTTCGAGCCGAACAGGCATCCGCCGCCGCCATATCATGGACGGGGAAACGCTCACCGAGCTTGCCGCCGCAGCGGCGAAAGACGCGCTGGAAAACGCGGGTGTGGATGCAGGCGAATTGGATTATATCATCTGCACAACGATCCGCGGCGATTATATTACGCCGTCTGAAGCGTGCATGATTCAGAAGGAAATCGGGGCTTCGTGCCCGGCGTTCGATTTGAACGGCGCCTGCTCCGGCTTTATTTATGGGCTGGATGTGGCCGGGGCCCTGTTCGATTCCAGCCGTGCGAAGAAGGTGCTTCTCGTTTCCGCCGAGGCCATGACCAAAACCGTCAACTGGCAGGACCGCGCCACATGTGTTCTGTTTGGCGACGGCGCGGGCGCTGTCGTTCTCGGGGAAGGAGATGACCTTCTCGCCCTCCGCCTTACCGCGAAGGGGGACGATACCGCGCTTCGCATGCCGAATATATCCGGAAACTGCCCATACTGCAAAAAGGAGCCGGAAGAGCCTTACCTCCACATGAACGGGCAGGAGGTTTATAAATTTGCGGTTTCCTCGAGCTGCCGTGATATCAAAGACCTCATGAAGCAGGCGGGAATCACGGCGGAAGAGGTCGACCATATGGTGTTCCACCAGGCCAATTACCGCATCATTGAAACCGCGCAGAAAAAGCTGAAAATCCCGAAAGAAAAATTTGCTCTCAATATTTCAGAAAACGGCAATGTTTCTTCCGCGAGCATCCCGATTTTGCTGGATGAAATGAACCGGGACGGCAGGCTCAAAAAAGGCCAGAAGCTCATTTTAAGCGCGTTCGGCGCAGGCTTCACCACCGGCGCCGCCCTGCTGCGCTGGAGCCGGTAATGATATAAAAATGGAAGGAGGCAAACGGCGTGATCAAAACACCGTTATGCGATTTACTGGGAATAGAATACCCGATTTTTCAGGGAGGAATGGCCTGGATCGCGGATGCAGACCTCGCGGCGGCGGTCAGCAACGGCGGCGGCCTTGGGATTATTGCCGCGGCAAACGCAGAAGCCGAGTGGCTGCGCGGCCAGATCCGGAAGGCAAAGCAGCTTACCGATAAGCCCTTTGGGGTGAACATCATGCTGATGAGCCCTCATGCGGCGGAGGTAGCAAAGGTCGTGGCCGAAGAAGGTGTTCCGGTCGTGACCACGGGCGCCGGCAACCCGGGAAAATATATGAAAGCGTGGAAGGAAGCCGGCATCAAGGTGATTCCGGTGGTGCCTTCTGTTTCTATGGCAAAGCTCCTTGCGCGCAGCGGCGCATCCGCGCTGATTGCGGAAGGGGGCGAATCGGGCGGCCATATCGGCGAAATCACCACCATGGCGCTGGTGCCTCAGGTATGTGATGCGGTGGATATCCCCGTCATCGCGGCGGGCGGCATTGCAGATGGCCGCGGCATCGCGGCAGCGTTCATGCTCGGCGCCGTCGGCGTGCAGGTGGGCACGCGCTTCTTAGTTGCGGAGGAATGCAACGTGCATGAAAATTATAAAAACAAGGTGATCAGGGCAAAGGATACCGATACCATGACCACAGGCAAGCGCCTGGGCCATCCGGTGCGTTCACTCAAAAACAGCTATTCCCGTGCATATCTCGTGAAGGAATACGATTCCACCGTATCGGATGAAGAACTGGAGCAGCTCGGCGTCGGCGCGCTGCGCCGCGCCGCGGTGGAAGGCGATGAAAAGAACGGCTGCTTCCTCTGTGGGCAGATCGCCGGTCTCGTGAAGGAAAAACAGCCTGCCGCGGAAATCATCCGCGAAATGTTCGAGCAGGCCGACCACATTTTGGGAGGGGCCGGAGCATGGAGAAAATAGCCTTTGTTTTTGCGGGCCAGGGGGCGCAGTACCCCGGCATGGGGCGTTCACTCTGCGAAGTCTCTGAAGCGGCGGCGGAGGTGTTCCGCCTTGCCGATTCCATTCGTCCCGGCACTTCGCAGCAGTGCGTTACAGGCACCAAGGAAGAGCTCTGCATCACCTCAAACACCCAGCCCTGCCTTTATGCGGTGGATCTCGCGGCGGCGGAGGCCCTGCGGGAGTGCGGCATCGTTCCAGAGGCCGCGGCGGGCTTTTCACTCGGCGAAGCGGCGGCCCTCACCTTTTCCGGCGCGTTTTCTCCGGAAGACGGCTTTCGCCTCGTCTGCCGCCGGGGAGAGCTCATGGGGGAAGCGGCGGAAAAAACGCCGGGCAGCATGGCGGCTGTTTTGAAGCTCGGCAATGAAACGGTAGAAGAATTGTGCGCCCGGTTTGAGAGGATGTATCCCGTCAATTACAATTGTGCGGGCCAGTTGGTTGTGGCAGGCGCCAAAGAGGAAATGCCCGCCTTCTGCGAAGCAGTGGCCGAAACGGGAGGCAAGGCCCGCGTGCTCGCCGTGGGAGGTGGCTTTCATTCCCCCTTTATGGAGGAAGCATCCCGGCGGTTTGCCGAAGTACTGGAAGAAACCGAAATGAAAAAGCCGCAGATCCCCGTATATGCAAACCGCACCGCGGCGCCTTATGGGGAAAACGGAAGGTCCCTTTTTGCGGAGCAGATGCGCTGCCCCGTGCTCTGGCAGCAGACGGTGGAGCAAATGGCAAAGGACGGCGTCACCGCCTTCATCGAAGTAGGCCCCGGAAAAACGCTCAGCGGGCTCATACGGCGTATCCTGCCGGACGCTGCCGTTTATCAGGTGCAGGATGCAGAAGGCCTGCAGGCGGTAAAAGAAGCGTTCCAAAAATAATCCTTCGGAAAGGAACTTTAATTATGCTGCAAAATAAAACCGCAATCATAACCGGCGGCTCGCGTGGGATCGGCCGGGCCATTGCTGAGGAGTTCGCCCGGTTCGGCGCGAACGTTGCCGTTGTATACGCCGGCAACCGGGAGGCGGCGCTCGAAACCTGTGTAAGGCTCGGGGAATACGGCGTGCAGGCAAGGGAATACCAGTGCGATGTATCCGATTTTTGTGAAACGGAAGAGCTCGTGCGCCGGGTGATCGAAGATTTCGGCTCGGTGGATATTCTGGTGAACAATGCGGGTATTGTGAAAGACGGCCTCATTCTTTCTATGAAAGAGGAGGATTTCGACCGCGTAATCTCCACCAATTTAAAAGGCGCGTTCCATATGACCAAGCATTTGTTTTCCCACTTTATGAAAAAGCGCGCGGGGCGGATCGTCAACATCGCTTCCGTTGTGGGCCTCACCGGCAACGCGGGCCAGGCGAATTACGCTGCGGCGAAGGCGGGGTTGATCGGCTTTACCAAATCCACCGCCAGGGAGCTGGCGGGCAGGGGAGTCACCTGCAATGCGATCGCGCCCGGCTTCATTGAAACGGATATGACGGCGGCGCTTTCTGATAAAGTGAAAGAAAAAATCCTCGGGGGTATCCCGATGAAGCGCCCCGGGCGGCCGGAGGACGTCGCGCGGCTCGCGGCCTTCCTCGCGTCCGATTCTGCCGCTTACATCACGGGCGAAGTCATCCGTGTGGACGGCGGCATGTGCATATAAAACATCAGGAAAGGCAGGTTTACAGCAATGCGAAGAGTGGCAGTAACCGGTATGGGTGTGATTTCACCCATCGGCAACACATTGGATGAATATTGGAAGAGTCTCAGGGAAGGCAAGTGCGGGATCGATTTCATCACCCGTTTCGACGTTTCTGATTATAAAGTAAAAGTAGCGGCTGAAGTAAAGGGCTTCGACCCGCTCCAGTACCTTGCGAAGAGCGAAGTCCGCAAAAACGACCTTTACACGCAGTATGCCATTGCCGCGGCAGAGCAGGCCGTGGAAGACAGCGGCATCCTCGATAAAATAGACCCGGAGCGCTTCGGCGTATACATCGGTTCAGGCATCGGCGGCATCACCACCTTTGTATCCGAATGCGCCAAAATGGAAAAGAGCGGCCCGAGAAGGGTTTCTCCCTTTTTTATCCCGATGATCATCAGCAATATCGCCGCCGGTGCGGTTTCCATCCGGTATAAGGCCATGGGGCCGACCCTTCCCTGCGTGACTGCCTGCGCCACCTCTACCAATACGCTCGGGGAAGCGTTCCGCGCCATCAAGCACGGCTATGCAGACGCTATCATCGCGGGCGGATCGGAAGCAGCCATTTGCCCCATCGGCGTTGCCGGGTTTACCAACTGCATGGCGCTCAGCACCCGAGACGACCCTGCTGCCGCCTGTGTACCCTTTGACAAGAGGCGGGACGGCTTCGTGATGGGCGAGGGCGCGGCCATGCTCATCCTGGAAGAATACGGGCACGCGAAGGCACGCGGGGCTAAAATATACGGCGAAATCTGCGGCTATGGCAACAGCAGCGACGCGTATCACATCACAGCGCCCGACCCGGAGGCGGCTGGAATCACCAGAGCCATGAAGCTGGCGATCGAAGAAGCGGGCATTGAGCCGGATGAACATACTTATGTCAACGCACACGGCACGAGCACCCCGCTCAACGATAAAAGCGAAACGGTTGCATTTAAAAACGTATTCGGAGAGGCGGCACGGAAGGTCGCTGTCAGCTCCACCAAGTCTATGACCGGGCACATGCTCGGCGCAACGGGCGCGGCCGAGGCCATTGCATGCCTCTTGGCGCTGAAAGACGGAATCGTTCCGCCGACCATCGGCTATGCGGAGCCGGACCCGGAGTGCGATCTCGATTACACCCCCAACACGGCGCGCCGCATGGAAGTGAAAACGGCGCTTTCCACATCTCTCGGCTTCGGCGGCCACAACGCATGCCTTGCTTTTTGCAGGGCGGAAGAGGAGGATTGACCATGGAAATCGAAAAGATAAGGGAACTTGCGGAAATCCTCCGGGAATCCGGGCTTACCGCGCTGGAGGTCCGTGAGGGCGAGGATAAGGTGCGCCTCGAAAAAGCGCCGGTACAGGCGGTGTATGCACAAGGGGCTGCCGCGCCCGCTCCGGCGGCTCCGGCGGCAGGCGTGCAGGCAATCCCGCAGGGAAGCGGGGTCGTCGATTTCAATCAGCTGACCGAATGCAAATCCAATATGGTCGGCGTGTTTTACAGCTCGCCCTCTCCCGATGCGGAGCCCTTCGTGAAGATCGGCGATAAGGTCAAAAAAGGAGACGTCCTCTGCATCATCGAGGCGATGAAGCTGATGAACGAATACGTTGCCCCGCAGGACGGGGAAATTGTGGATATCTGTGCGGAAAACGGCCAGCTCGTGGAATTCGGGCAGTGCCTGTTCAAGCTGTATTAAAAAGGAGAGCGCCGAATGAACAGAGAAGAGATCATGCAGATCATCCCGCACCGCGAGCCCATGCTTCTTGTGGACTTTGCGGAAACGACCGGCCCTGATACGGCGGTGGGCCGTTATACGGTGAAGGGCGACGAGTGGTTTTTAAAAGGCCATTTTCCGGGAAATCCCGTGGTGCCGGGCGTGGTGCTCTGCGAGATGATGGCGCAGGCCTGCTGCGTGCTGCTGGCGGGCCGGGAAGAGATCCAAAACGCCACCCCCTATTTTACGGGCCTGAACAACGTGAAATTCAAAAATAAGGTTCTGCCGGGAGACACGCTCGAAATTGCCTGCCGGCTCACAAAGCACAAGAGCGTATTTTACTTTGCAGAGGGAAAGGGAACGGTAAACGGCAAACTGGCCGTCAGCGGGGAGTTTTCCTTTGCACTGGTGAAATAATCGGCTCCGGCTTCGGAGCCCTCTTTAGGAGGCATTGCGTTGTTTTCAAAGATATTAATTGCAAACCGCGGCGAGATCGCCGTCCGTATCATACGCGCCTGCAAGGAGATGGGCATCGCCACCGTGGCGGTGTTTTCCGAGGCGGACAGCGACGCGCTCCATGTAAGCTTAGCGGATGAAAGCGTCTGCATCGGCTCCGCCCAGGTGAAAGACAGCTATTTGAATATCACCGCCATCCTTTCCGCCGCCGTGGCGACCGGCGCAGAGGCGATCCACCCAGGCTACGGCCTCCTTTCGGAAAACGCCCGGTTTGCCGCCCTGTGCGAGAAATGCAATGTGGCGTTCATCGGCCCGCCCGCGGCGCTCATCAGCCGCATGGGGGATAAGGACGAAGCCAAGCGGACGATGCGCGCGGCGGGGGTTCCCGTGGTGCCGGGATGCGATCTCGTGACCGGTGCGGAACAGGCAAAGACGGAAGCGGAAAAAATCGGGTTCCCGCTGCTCATCAAAGCGAGGGCCGGCGGCGGCGGCCGCGGCATCCGGCTTGTAAAGAGTCCGGAAGAAGTGGAGCCGGCGTTTCTCGCCGCTTCCTCTGAAGCGGAAAGCGCCTTCGGCGACGGCGCGTGCTATATGGAAAAGTATCTTTCTCCGGTGAAGCACATCGAAATGCAGATCATCTGCGATGATTTCGGCAATGTCGTCTGCCTCGGGGAGCGCGAATGCTCCGTGCAGAGGAAAAATCAGAAGCTGATCGAGGAAAGCCCTTCTCCCGCCGTGGATAAGGCGCTTCGGGAAAAAATGATCGAAGCTTCTGCAAAGGCCGCAAAAGCGGTGGGCTACCGGAACGTAGGCACGATTGAATATTTGTTCGATCAAACGGGAAACTTTTATTTTATGGAAATGAATACCCGCCTGCAGGTCGAACATCCTGTTACCGAGATGGTAACGGGGATCGATCTCGTAAAATGGCAGATCCGCGTTGCCGCGGGAATGCCGCTGGGCTTTACGCAGGAAGATATCCGCCTCGAGGGAAGCGCCATTGAATGCCGCGTCAATTCGGAAAACCCAAAGCAGGGCTTCCGGCCGAGCTGCGGGAAAATTTCTCTTTTGCATATTCCGGGGGGGCCGTGGGTGCGCTTCGATACGGCGCTTTATCAGGATTATTTTATCCCACCCTTTTACGATTCCATGATCGGCAAGCTGATTGTGCATGCCAAAACGCGCGAAGAGGCCATACGGAAAATGCAGGCCGCTCTGTGCGAGCTGGTGATCGAAGGCGTGGATCATAATGTCGAGCTGCAAATGGATATATTGTCGGACGACGACTTCATAAACGGCAGCTACTGCACCGACTTTATGGAGAAGAGGGGCTTTGTATGATCAACAAGGGCTTATTTAAAAAAAGCAGAAACGTTTTGGAGGGCGGCGGCCAGCCGCCGGCCGCGCCAAAGCCCGCGCCGCGTGTGCCGGATGAAATGTGCACGGCCTGCCCAAGCTGCAAATCCATGCTGTTTTCGAGTGATCTCGATGAAAACAGCAGGGTCTGCCCCAAATGTGGGTACCATTTCCGAATGAATCCGCGCGAACGTCTGGCGCTCATTTGTGATGCGGAAAGCTTTTTCGAATGGGATGCGGAGATGATGTCCAAAGACGTGCTCGGCTTCCCCGGCTATCACGCAAAGCTGAACAACGCCCGGATCAAAAGCCGGGAGAAGGATGCCGTTGTAACCGGAAAAGCCACGATAGGCGGCTATCCCTGCGCGGTGTTTGTGATGGATTCCAATTTCATGATGGGCAGCATGGGCTGCGTGGTCGGGGAAAAAATCACCCGTCTTTTTGAACGCGCCACAGTAGACGGACTGCCCGTGGTCGGATACACGGTATCGGGCGGCGCGCGAATGCAGGAGGGGATCCTTTCCCTGATGCAGATGGCGAAAACGAGCGGAGCGGTGAAAAAGCACAGCGATGCAGGCCTTTTATATATCACCGTCTTAACCGATCCCACCACAGGCGGGGTTACGGCGAGCTTTGCCATGGAAGGCGATATCCTGCTTGCGGAGCCGCGCGCCCTGATCGGGTTTGCCGGTCCCAGAGTCATCGAGCAGACCATTCGCCAGCAGCTTCCGCCCGGCTTTCAGCGTTCGGAATTCCTCTTGGAAAAGGGCTTTTTGGATGAAGTGGTGCCCCGCAGGAAGCAGAAGGAATATCTTACCCGCCTGCTGATGCTCCACCGGAAGGAGGAGAACTGATGGACGCATATAAAAAGGTGCAGGCCGCGCGCGCCAAGGAACGCCCGCGCGGAAAGGAATTTATCAAAAATCTGTTTACCGATTTCACCGAAATGCATGGCGACCGCCGCTTCAGCGACGATAAGGCGATACTTGCCGGCATTGCGCTCTTAAACGATATGCCGGTCACGGTGATCGCGCACGAGCGCGGGGGTGATACGAAGGAGCGAGTAGAGCGGAATTTCGGTTCCGCCCATCCGGAAGGGTACCGCAAGGCGCTTCGCCAGATGAAGCTGGCGGAAAAATTCGGTCGTCCGGTGGTTTGCCTCGTGGATACCGCAGGGGCATACTGCGGCATGGGGGCGGAAGAACGCGGCCAGGGCCAGGCGATTGCTGAAAACATGATGGAAATGATGACGCTCGAGGTGCCGGTCATCACCCTCCTGATCGGCGAAGGCGGAAGCGGCGGCGCATTGGGCCTTGCCGTGGCGGATGAAGTATGGATGATGGAAAATTCAATTTATTCGGTGATTTCACCGGAGGGCTGCGCGAGCATTCTCTGGAAGGATTCCGCCAAAGTCCGTGAAGCCGCCGAGTGCCTCAAACTGACGGCGGAAGATCTGAAGGGGCTCGGCGTGGTGGAAGAGGTGATCCCGGAGCTGCATGGGGACTTTTCATATGTTTATTCAAAGCTTCAGAAGAAGCTGTATGATACGCTGAAAGAAAAGAGCGCTCTCCCGGCAGAACGGCTGACGAAGGAGCGGTATGAGCGTTTCCGCAGGATAGGAGAGTTCAAGGAATGCTAGCCATTGTAACAGACAGCTCCGCCTATCTCTCCAAGAGGGAAGCGCATATCCTCGGCGTGCACGTGGTTTCCATGAATTACACGGTAGCAGGCCGGACCTATCAGGAGCAGTGCCGGGGCGAAAATGGAAATTACGTTTCTCTTCTGAAAAACGCCGCAAAGCCCGTTACCTCCCAGGCGCCGATCTCCGCCTATGCTTCTGTGTTTCAGGAACTGGTCGGGCAGGGATTCGAGGTGCTGTGCATCGTGATTTCCTCCCGCCTCAGCGGGACGTTCAGCAGTGCGTGCGCTGCGGCGCGGGAAGTGGCCCCCGAGCATATTCATGTGCTGGACTCGTTATCAACCGCGGGCGGTATGTATCTGCTTGTGGAACACGCGAGGCGGCTGGCCGAATGCGGTCTGAGCCTTTCGCAGGTTGCCGCAGTGCTGGAGAGACGCAGGCAGGGCATACATACCGCCTTCTCTGTGGATGATATGGAAGCCCTCCGCCGGAGCGGACGCATCGGGCTCGTGCGCCGTTCATTCGGCACGATTTTGAATTTGCGGCCGATTCTGGCCCTATCGGACGGCGCGATCGTTTCCCAAACAGTAGCAAGAGGCGCCGTGCAGCAGCGCGAAGCACTTCTCGGCATGATTCCGGAGGATGCCTCCCGTGTTCTCGTGCAGTATTTTGGGGAAGCATCTGAAGCGCTTCGGCTGGCGCACCGCATCAAGGCGGCCTTTCCCTCAGCAGGAGTATTCCTGCGGGAAGCGGGCCCCATTCTTGCCGTTCATTTGGGCTCCGGCACGCTCGGCGTAACCTGGGAGTGCAGATGATCCGCCCGGATTTGACTTTTTTTTGACCCGGTGATAAGATAACGGGAAAAAGGGACGTGCCCTTTTTATGCAGTGGGCCCGAAAGGAGCGGTAATATGAAGGGCGCAATTTTTGATATGGACGGCACCCTGCTCGACTCCATGCGCTTTTGGAACGAAGTGGGAACCGATTATTTGAAAGAGCAGGGGGTAACTCCTCCCGAAGGGCTGTTTGAACGCCTCAAATGCATGAGCCTATTGCAGGCGGCGGAATATTTCCGGTCGGAATTCGGCATCCGCGAGCCGGCTGGGGAGATTATGTGCCGGATGAACCGTATTGTGGAAAAGCGATATTTTGAAGAATCAGCGGCAAAGCCGTTTGTTATGGAATATTTGGAACTGCTGCAAAAGCAGGGCGTACATATGTGTGTTGCCACGGCAACGGATTCGTATCTTACGGAAGCCGCCCTGCGCCGCACGGGGCTGGACCGTTATTTTTCCTTTGTCATCACCTGCGGGCAGGTGGGCAGGGGAAAGGATGACTCCCTCATCTTTGAAGAAGCCCTGCGCCGGCTCGGCACAAAAAAGCAGGAAACGGTTGTTTTTGAAGACTCCCTGTTTGCCATCCGCACAGCCAAAAAGGCGGGCTTCCCGGTAATTGCTCTGTATGACGATGCTTCCGTGCGGGATCAAGAGGAAATACAAAAACTGGCCGATTCTTATTATGAAAGTTTTGGGCCCTTGTGCGGGGAAAAACGATGAACCGGGTGGTTTTGACCATCGCGGGCTCAGACCCCAGCGGCGGCGCGGGGCTTCAGGCGGATATCAAAACGATCACCGCGCATGGAATGTACGCCATGAGTGTGATAACAGCGGTCACCGCGCAGAATACCACCGGCGTGTATGCGGCCGAGGCAGTGGACCCGGAGCTCGTGGAGCACCAGCTGGACTGTGTGCTGCGCGATATCCCGCCCCATGCCGTCAAGATCGGCATGCTGCACAGCAGGGAAACGGTGCTTCGGGTCGCCAAAAAGCTGAAGGAATATGATATCGGGCATATTGTGTTAGACCCTGTTTTGTATTCCACCAGCGGAAAACCCTTGCTCGAGTCCGATGCAGAGGATGCAATGAAAAATGAACTGTTTCCTCTGGCGGAGCTCATCACCCCGAACCTGCCGGAGGCGGAGTGCTTATGCGGAAGCAGGCTTTTTTCGGGCAGCGATATCCTTCGCACGGCGGAGCGGCTCGCCGGCTGCTATGGCTGCGGCGTCCTGCTGAAGGGAGGGCACCGGCCGGGTAAAAGCGCAGCGGACCTTTTGCTTAGCGGGGGGAAACCGCGCTGGTACTGCACCCGGCGAAGGGAAAGTACGAATACGCACGGCACCGGCTGCACGCTTTCCTCGGCAATCGCCTGCGGGCTCGCGGCAGGGCTTCCATTGCCGCAGGCCGTGGGGCAGGGAAAACGGTATCTCACCGGAGCTCTTGGCGCAGGGCTGAATCTGGGGGAAGGCAACGGGCCGCTGGACCATTGCTGGAGCCTGAAAAGCAGAGAGCTTTTCTAGGATGGCCTTCGTGTGAATCGAACAGCTTTACAGAAAAACAAGTAAAATCGTCTGAATTTCTGTGTGAGTTTTTAAGCTTTTTACTAAAAAATAAAACAGCATCCGTCTGTATGCACTCAGAAGCAGACGGATGCTGTTTGTTTTTGTATGAAGAACGTTAAGCACAGTGCTCCGGAAGCTGGGAAAACAGCTCCTTAAAAATATGCAGATGGAGCTTTTCATCCTCTGCTATGCGGAAAAGAACGGCGGAAAGCTTTTGATCCTTTACATATTCCGCCTGTGATGTATACGTGTGGATCGCCGCTTCCTCCAGCATGATGTTGCGGGAAATCAGCGGGGCGAGCTTGTTTCGGTAGCTTATCATATTGCCCTGCCATTCCGTGTTGCGGTTGCGGGGATCGGCTTGGCATTTTGGATCACCGCCGAGGAGGAGAATGAGCTTGCCGAGAATATCAAGGTGATGCATTTCCACTGCGGCGATCCGCTTGAGCAGCTCCGAAATTTTTTGATAGATTTCTTCGAGCACCCAGTGTTCATATAAATATTGATAAATCGAAGTCATTTCCCCTTTTTGAGACGCCATATCCTGCATGAGCATCATGGCGTAACGGGGATTTTCGCGTTCCACCTCGATGGCCGGATAGGGGCCGGCCGCGCTTGCGGGAATCAGCGGCTCCCCTTCGGTAGGCTTTTGATGAATGGAATAAATGTTGCTCATCTTTTCACACGCCCTTTTCCTTTTTGTTATCAGAATATGAAAAACCGCTTTATTTCAGAACAAAAAGTAGAAACGAGGGGGGGAGCCTGGAGAACGGCCGTCGGAGGAGTGCCATGAAAAATCAGTTTTCAGCGTTGTGGCTTTCGGCAGGATTGCTTTTCTCACCCAGGGGATACCGGCCGCCCCCGCAAAGAATCGGACTCCATTCATTCCAAAAGTCTCTGCGTTTTACTAGGAAAAGCATTGGTGTATATCTATTTCTACAAAAAAGAATCGAAAAAACAGTTGACAAATCCAAGCGGACAGGATATAATTTTCATCGCTGTGGGGGTGTAGCTCACTTGGGAGAGCGCTTGAATGGCATTCAAGAGGTAAGGGGTTCGATCCCCCTCATCTCCACCACGACGCCGCAAGCCGTATGGTTTGCGGCGGTTTATTTTTTGTTGGGCAGCTAATAATTTACAGCCGTAATGGGAATCCTGTTTTTCGCAAACAATTTAGTCAAATTAATTCATAAAATTTTCTTTATCCTCTTGACATATTACAAAAATCAGATATAATAATCGTTGTTCGTTGCGGAATTGTGTAAGGGTAGCACGACAGACTCTGACTCTGTTTGTCTGGGTTCGAATCCTAGTTCCGCAGCCACTGTAAACCGCCGTTTTCCCACGGCGGTTTATTATAACGGGGTGTAGCTCAGTTTGGTAGAGTGCTTGGTTCGGGACCAAGAGGCCTCGGGTTCAAGTCCCGACACTCCGACCACGTCGTCGCGGACTGCATATCGTTCGCGACGACTTTTTTGTTAAAATGTCATCTCTCACTCATTCCGTCGCTCCTCCTTTCCAAAACAGGTCACGTTCGCTTCGGCTGCTCGCTTGTAAACGCCCTCGCGAAGCCTCTCGCTCACTACCAACCTGTTTTGGGTACGGGAGTTCAAATCCACCTACAAAAAACGCAAATCCATCTTTTTCGTCCCGAATAGACACGTCGCCGCAAGCGATAGGAAGCTTGCGGCGACTTTTTTTGAAAAGTCACCGGCGCGCTCATTCCACTGCGTCTCCTTCCCGCAAAAGGTCACGCTCGGCTCACCTGCTCGGTTGTAAACGCCCTCGCGACGGTTCGCTGTCGCTATCAACCTTTTGCGGGCGCGCCTACGGCGCGTTTTTTAAGTCCTATAATACTACTCCGACCATTCAAAAGACCGCCGGCTTTTGCCGGCGGTCTTTTGTTATTATGTGTATTTATTGGAACTGTGGGTGCGAATTGTGTACAAATCCTATAGAACGTTCGAAAACAAAGTTAGGAAGTACAGATTGTTTTCTATAAAATAATATTCATCTATATAATTTACTGTTAAATTTCATTATATTGTGATATAATGTTAAAAACTAAGCTATGGAGGCGAAAAATGTCAATTACATTTACAGATGAACAACTCCATCAGTTAGGATACTATAAAAAGCAGCCCAAAATCACATTTGATGAGGAAACCATCCGTTCTATTTTTGGACATGAAGCAGCAGAAGATGAAACTATAGAACGGCTAAAGGCCTATTACCTTAAAACTGATATTTATAACAGTATGAAGAGTAATATACCACTATTAATTTTAGTCGGACATAAGGGTGTAGGAAAGTCAGCTTTACTAAAGGTGTTAGCCACAGAAGATATTGATGAAGATAAAATTCCAATAACGGTTCAGCCAAATGATATTTTTCACTTAGATGTGTGTAGCGCTAATTTTCTGGAAAGAATTGAAACCTGGAAAGATGGACTTTCGACTATTATCTTTAATAAATTACTGCTATCACTTAACGGATATTTACTAGAGTTTCCTGAAAATAATAAATTGAAGGGGTGGATTGGACGACTTAGCGATTTATTATTCAATATGGTTGGAAAAAAACTATCTGACCTCCAGAAGGAAAAAGTTTCTTTGTCCGGTTCGGATTTTACCGCTCTCCTAAAAAATGCATTGTTTAAAGAAAAGAAAATTACTATTTATTTAGATGATTTAGACAGAGGGTGGGAAAATACCGGAAATGATGTCAAAAACCTTTCCGCAATGCTCAATGCAATTAGGGATTTAAGCAGAGATATGCAGAATCTTAGATTCCGCGTTGCTTTAAGAAGTGATGTTTACTACTCGGTGAGGACCTCAGATGAAACAACCGATAAAATAGATGGAAGTGTTATTTGGCAGAGCTGGACAAACCACCAAATTATAGTTATGCTAATTAAGCGTATAGAAACATACTTTGGCCGAAGCGTCAATGAAGAATATCTTTTATCTCAACGTCAAAAAGATATCTGCGACTATCTGGACAGCGTTTTTGAAAAAAACTTTCAAGGGAGCGGCCATTGGGAAAACGCCCCTCTATACAGGGTATTGATGTCTTTGATAAGAAAGCGCCCTCGCGACTTAGTAAAACTTTGCACACTAGCCGCTAGAAAAGCTTATTCAAACCACCATAATTTAATATTAACCAACGATTTAGAAAGCATTTTAAAAAACTATTCCAATGATAGACTAACTGATACGAGCACCGAATACAAATCTGAATTGCCCCAAATACAAGAGCTTCTTTTAAAAATGAAGCCATCGCAAAGGGAGATTGCAAGTGGTACACCTTGCCTTTTTTCTAGAGAACAGTTGATAAGAAAATTGCAGAACATCTTGTCAATGAGTAGATTTTTCTTTAAAGATGGGAAAGAAGTTACCCCGCAAAATTTGGCAGCGTTTTTATATAAGATCAATTTTATTACTGCAAGGAAAAATGTTAATGGCGAGATCTTACGAGTATACTACGACGAAAATCAATATATTTATAATGATTTCACCGATTTTGGCTATTGGTATGAAATACATCCAGCTTATCGTTGGGCCCTTCAGCCAAGTACGCAAAAGGATATATTCAATCAAATTGAGTTGTTAGAAAGCAAATAATCAATGACTACTGTGTATTGATTTATAGTCATAATGGAAACATTGTGCTTGTAAGTCTAATGGCTTGTCAATTGCCTGTAAAATATTGATTACATGCTCCGACCATTAAAGGTAATCAATGAGCGCGGCAGCCTAGCGGAAGAGACAAGCCGCATGCAGGGGCAAACGGGTTGCATTCCAGAGGAAAATATGTTATTCTAAGGGGCAGTGCGATATTTTCGACTTTCTTCCTTTTTGTATTGACAAATCTAACCGGACTATATATAATATTTGCGTGACATTTTAGAGGGTGAAGTATGTTTTTTGATCTGAAACCGCTGTTTACGGCGGAAAAGGAATCGATTCCGGTAGATTATCAAATGGATTCGCCCGGAATTGCGGGAATTTCCGCGATCCATGTCCACGGCCTTGTGGAGAGCAGGGCAGGCGTAGTAACGGCAAGGCTTACCGCCGATGCCGATTATACCGCCCCGTGCGACCGCTGCATGGCGCAGGTGAAAACACATTTGTCAGTGCCGATCGAACAGGTGCTCGTGGCAGAGCTTTCCAACGAGGAAGACAGCGATGAACTCCTCCAGGTGGAAGATATGCGCCTTGATGCGGATGAATTGGTTTTTACAAATGTGGTTTTGGCCTTGCCCACCAAGTATCTTTGCAGCAAAGACTGCAAGGGCCTTTGCCCCAAATGCGGCATCAATTTGAACCAGGAGACCTGTTCTTGTTCCACCGGGGGCACCGATCCGAGGTTTGATGTTTTAAAACAATTGCTCAACTAATCTTTCAATAGTAAAGGGAGGTGCTGAAG